>JAHDBB010000245.1 GCA_020630635.1 Chitinophagales bacterium | reverse complement strand
CTATCCGTTCTCATCCCCCTTGTAGAGCAAATTCACGAATTTGCTCTACAAGGGGAATACCACTCCTATCGGGGCTAGATCGTTACAGTCACAACCTTTATCAGCTATGTATGCCGTGCGGAGCGACAGCGTAGCAGGGACATACATAGAATGTTAGAATGATCAATCTCATCTATTTAGATTTTCTACACATTTTTTAAATATAAAGAACTTGGCGATCCGTTCAAAGCTGCCAAGTTACTCTCATTGTAAAAAAAGAAAGGGTAAGTCGTTTCAATCGGATTGCTATGCAGATAGTGAGCCAGCAATCCGATTGATTTATATTAAGAGATTCCTTACTCTTTATCAATCGGATTACCTCTTTCTTTCTTGGGCAGCAATCCGATTGAAGCGATTCATTTTTCTTTCATTGTAAAATGGGTCAATAATAATGGTAAGCTTAGACAGGTAGACAAGAACTTATTACTCTAACTGGTAATCAGGATGTCCTAGTTGCCAAAAAGCAAAGGCATACATATTTGCAAACTTTTCGATTATTTTGGAGGTTGTATTTCCGTAACCATGTCCTGACTCATGATCCACCCCAAATATAATTGGCTTATCGGAGGCATTATAGACCTGTAGCTTGGCAGCAAATTTACCAGGTTGCCAAGCAGATACTCTAGGGTCATTGATACCAGCCGTTATTAAAGTAGCAGGATAGTTAACACCTTCCTGTAATTGCAAATAAGCATCCATTTCTATTAATCCTTTGCATTCGATTGGATCAGTACTGATACCACAATTGAGAATTGACATGACATTATTAGGGGCTTTTTCTTTTCTTAGCGCATTCATAACCCCTACTCGTGCAATGGCTACTGTATATAAATCTGGTCTTGCTGTCATCGCTCTGCCGATCAATATACCTCCAGCACTTGCCCCTTCAATAGCCATCTTCTCCTGACAGGTATAGTTCTCGCTGATCAGATATTCTGTACATGCAATAAAGTCCTTCCAAGTATTGGGTTTGTGGGCTTTACGACCTGCTTGAAACCACGCTTCCCCTTTTTCGCCACCTCCCCTTACGTGTGCCACACAATATATACCTCCTTGTGCTACCCACACTAATATTTTGAAAGGATCAAAACGAGGAGGTATAGAATAGTTGTTGGATCCATATCCATTCATTAAGGTAGGATGTTGTCCATCCAATTCGATTCCTTTCTGATGAATGATGGAGAGTGGCACCTCTTCACCATCGTGTGATTTGACAAGAACTTCTTTGACCACAAAATCTTCAAACTCAGGATAGGTATCCGAAGGACCAATGTTGGCTTCTATTAATTGCTTATTTATATATTTGTATCGTGTTGGTGGGTTCAACCAACCTGTAATCGTGATGGATAAATCAGAATAGCTCACTCCTTTAGCAGTCAATGCAATACTACCTGCTGGTCTGTCTAAAGGGATATTGATTTCTTTTCCATTTTGAAGTAAATATAGCTTACTTTCAACCCCATTTTTAACTCGTGTGAAATAAAGTCCCTCACTAGTCAGAGCGAAATTATCAATTATGGCATCTGTTTCAGTATTTACTAATAGTGTTGAATTTCCTATCGACTTTTTTCCGATAGTGATAGACCGAATTTCACCATTGGGAGCATTCTTTACTGTTGAGTACACATAAGTATTTCCATTCAACTTCCCAAATCTAGCTTGATCTTCAGCTTTTAATAATGGCTTCCAATCTGGGATTCCATCCTCTAGCTGATCGACTGATGTATAGTATAGTTCTACATGAGGCGTAGAAGTTCTATAGATTCCTCCTAAGATATACTTATCCAATGGGTCTAAGGGGTGAATATAGACTCCTTCAACATGGGTTATATCAAGTTGTGGGTGAGTATCTTTACTAAAGAAAATATCTAACTGCTTTGGATCATCTCCAATACGGTAGCGAACCAGTTTCGTGTTGTTATGAAGCTCTTTAGAGTTGACATCAATAACTGGGCAATGCCTGTATACAAAGCCGTTATTATTGGGAAACCAGGTGATATCAGTATAAGCATGTGTGATTACATGTGGCAAGAACTTACCTGTTTTTAAGTCCAAAATAATCATTTCCCCAAACTCTATACCACTATGGGTAATGGCTATTACCAGATATCGACCATCCCAACTAGGACTAATATTCTGAATGACGTAGTTCTTCTGAGTTTCGGGTTTATAGTCTTTTGGGTCAAATAGCAACTCATCTTCGCTTTGTTCCGTTCTTCGGTAACATACCTGTGCTGACTTGGCTCCCCTTTGCTTTTTTAGGAAAAAACATTGATTATCTTTGGTAACATTGATATTGGAAATTTTAAAGGTTTGTCGTTGATGAAGATCTTCCATCTGTTTAATCAATCTATCTCGACCAGGAATATTTTCAAGAATATTCTTTGCATATTTACCTTGTGCTTTAAGCCATGCTTGAACCTCTGGGTTTTTAAGGTCTTCCAGATTTCGATAATGATCCGTGATCTTGGTGCCGAAGTAATCTTCGGTGACAGGTTTGGATGGTGCAATCGGGTAATTGTATTTATTTTTTTTCATTTTGAATTAATTTTGGATCATCATTTTTCTTTTGAGCAAGGGAATTGATTCCCTTGTTGACATAGGATTCGTCGATTTTAAACGACTCATAAAAACTAAGCAAATTTACCTGATGGCGTACTTAATGACTTTTAGTGAAATTATATTCATTTCTCTTTAACCAATCCTTCGTTCCTTCAAATTGAACCTCTTTTTTGATAATCAATTTTTCAGTCCCAATAATATAGACGTATCTAATCAAAGCCTTTTTGTTTTCGTTACCATCTTTTCCCAAATATTCTGTAATGATTTGAATATTTCTATCTGATTGTTCAGACCGAAAAATAATGGACTTACCATCTAACTTTGATCTATCTTTTGATATTTTAATTTGGTCCGTACCATTTGCTTTGGGTTCATTGGGATAGGTATAGTACAAAGTTAGTTTTCTATTTTCTTTTTTTGGCTGGATTTCTAATTCGCAAGGCATTGAAAAAGGATTGTTGGAGCTATAATCTATATAGGTTAGGCTTCCTTTCCATTTACCTAATAGTTTTTGTATATCCTCAACTTCTATAGTACTCTTTTCAGATTGCGCCACTATATTAGAAGATGAGAAGAATAGCGTTAATAGAATGAGACTTAAGATTTTAATTTTCATAATAAAATTATTTTTTAGTGATTAAGTGTAACTGCTGGTGCTAAGAAATTCCGACCAAATCCAAATAGTCCCGATAGCAGTGGTATGCTAAACGCAGTGTTGGCTAAGAGGTTTTGCAAAGGCATTTAGCATAAGAACGGATAGCGGGACTTTCCATAACGACGGAGTATTTGACCTTTCGCTCCTAATAAAAAAATAATCAAAATCATTAAACAAACAAAATATAAAAAAAAATGTTGAAGAAAAAATCTCCAACATTTTAAAATTATTTGTTAGTCTATAAACGCTACCGTTCTGGTCGAAAACTCTTCGTTCATCTGTACCTGATGCCAACCGTGTAAAGTAATCGTCGCATGATCCGCATGTTTGACCTTGCCACGAGCATACACTCTCGGATTGCGTCTAAGAATGCGCCAATTATAACTTCTAGCGGCTGGACGGTTTTTGATCATCTTATTGTAAGACCATTCTGTCAAGCCATTGGGATAATGACGGCAAACATAAACCTTTTCGCCACCAGTACGATACACTTCTTCGACGATATGCGGCTTACCGCCACCGCCTCTGATCAAAGGCTCATTTTTGGAGATACTAAGCAACGAAGTTTCCTTGACAACAAATTTTGGACGAGGAATAAAAAACCATTCGCCTTGTCGAACAAAACCAGCATTCTTGCGCTTATTGATATTCTTCCTACGAACTTTATTGCGACGTTGAGAAAAAACAGCCGTTTGTGGTTTCAAAGACTCCATCGCCGTATTGACATTGATAACGCCGCCAGTAACACCAGCGACAAACCAATGACGTTCATCGTGACCACACAAGAATTTTTGCTTGATTAAATCCGTATCTTGTGAAAGTGGATTTTTGACATGCAACAACAAATGTCTTTGTTTGGGTTGAACATCTAAAGGTAAAAAAACAAGTTCTTCTTCTAGTTGCTTAGGAACATTAAACAAGAAACGCTCATTGTTTTTTTCTTCAATAATGTCAATGCTAAAGTCATCAATACGTCTTTGACGACGACTAAAACGATTAGATTCAGAAAACAAAGCAATCTCTACTTTGGCTCCGATTCGTTCAAAATGTTTAGGAATTTGGTGTACATTCATTCTATTAATGTTAAAAAGTGATGAAATTGAGAATATTTTTTTATTATTCTCAAAAGTAAAACTTAGCTACGCAATATTTTTGCGTATTAAAATGAATGGTGATTTAATTTTGTTGAAAAAAGTTTTCCAACAATTTATTTTAACCTTATCCAATCCAAAAAAGTTCCCCAACTTAAAAACTCGTCACCATCAAATCATTTTCCTTAATTCCTTTTTCAAAATCTTTCCCGTCGCACTCATCGGAAGGTTATCCATCAACTCAATCACACGAGGATATTTATAAGAAGCGATTTGTCCCTTTGTCCATTCCTTCAAAGCATCCTCACTCACTTCACTTCCCTCCTTTAAGACCACACAAGCCTTGATTTCTTCCCCAAACTTATCATCGGGTACACCAATAACCGCAACCAATGAAACGGCTTCATGTTTCATCATTGCATCTTCTACTTCACGAGGATAAACATTTAGACCTCCTCTGATAATCATATCTTTGGTTCTATCCACAATATAGAAAAATCCATCTTCATCCTTGATCGCCACATCGCCTGAATGCAACCAGCCGCCTTTCAAAACCTTTTCATTGACTTCTGGGCGTTTATAATATCCTTTCATTACATTGTGTCCACGATAAACCAATTCGCCTTTTTCACCCAAAGGCACTTCCTTATCATTATCATCAACTAATTTAACTTCCACTCCCCAAACAGGCGTACCCACACTTCCAGGTTTTCGTCCTACCTCCAAGTGATTGAAAGTGACAACAGGCGAGCCTTCCGACATTCCATATCCTTCCAAAATAGGTACATTGAATTTGGCTTCAAAGTCCTCCAATAATTTAACGGGCAATGATGCACCGCCCGATACACAAATTTTGAGATTACTAGTGATGGCTTCTAAATCAAATGCACTGGTATCACAATTGAGTAAGCCCCAATACATCGTGGGTACACCTGCGAAGACCGATATTTTGTGTTTTTGCATCAAACCGAAAACAGCCGTTCCATCAAAACGAGGTAATAAAACGCTGGTACTACCTTTATAGATGCCTGCATTCATAAGGCACGTCATCGCAAAAATATGGAAAAGTGGTAAGACAATCAGTTGTGTGTCTTCCTTTGAAGTGGTTACGATGCCAGTAGAAAGAATGGCATTGAGCAATAAATTCGAGTGGGTAAGTTCAGCACCTTTGGGACGACCAGTTGTTCCAGAGGTATAAATGATAACGGCTGTATCTTCTGCACTGGTCGGCACAGTTTCTGTTACGGGAGCTTGACCCGCCATCAAACTTCCTAGTGTTTTCGTTCCTTCAATGGGCGATGGATCAGTGGGTTGAGGTGTAATGACAAAGAAGTGATCACATTGTTCTGCCTTTTGAAAACCAGCCAATCCTTCTTGTGCCATCGGTAATTCTGGTGTTCCAACAAAACAAAAATAGGCTTTGGCATCCGAGTCATTGAGGTGATATTCTATCTCATCTCGTTTCAATAAAACACTCAATGGAACTACTGTTGCACCTGCTTTCAAAATTCCATAATACACCATCGGAAAGTAGGGGAGGTTCAAACAACTTAAAGCCACTTTATCTCCTTTTTGGATTCCCAATGATTTAAGACCGTTAGCGATTTGATTGGCAGCTCCATTGATTTGAGCATAGTTTAAATGGACATCCATAAAGACAAAGGCATCTTTGGTTGGATATCGTCTGGCACTGTCTTCTAATAAGACCGACAAATTGAGCATGGTATAAACTTTTTGATTTAAATTAAAAGCTCAATTTACTGATTTTATTTCAAACAATAAAAGTTAACCTTTATTTTAAATTCCCAATTCTTGACAAAGTGCCTCATATTCTTTTTCTAAAAATTGAGCGATTTCTGTAACATATTCTTTGGAAAAGTCAAATCGAATACCAGCCGTTTCATAAAGTTCTTGTAAGGATTTGGTGTTGCCCAACTTCATAGAAGCGATGATTTGCTCAATGGTTTTTTGTGGATTTTCCTTATAGTTTTTATAAATGGCTAAGGCTCCTAATTGAGCAAATGCATACTCTATCATATAAAAAGGCGCACGAAAAATCAACCCTCTTCTTTGCCAAGTATGATTTTGAATACCTTGAAGATCAGGTGTTTGCTGAATTCCTGTATTAAATTCATCGCTTATTTTTTGCCATTGAAGATAGCGTTCTTCTCTTGTATGATGAGGATGAACATAGATCCAATGCTGAAACTTTTCCCACAAGGTCGAAAGTCTAAAAAGCCCAAGACACACTTTGAGCTTATAGATTTTTGCCCAAATCAAACTTTCTTTATTTTGAAAAAAGTGTTCCCAATATTCCATTGAAATTAATTCCATCGTTAAAGAAAATAATTCACTCACTTCGGTAGAAGGCATTCGGAGATCCATCAGAGTTTTGTCTCTATTGTAAAGAAAGTGAATTGCATGGGCTGTTTCATGAAACATGGTGATGATACTCAGGATGGAGTTATTGAGGTTGGCAAAGATAAAGGGGTATTTCGTTTCGGGAAAAGGCATGCAAAACATAGCAGTTGTTTTGTTTTTTCTTGCAGTTAAGTCTAGCATTTCTTTCTCCTCCAAAATACTAAAGAAGCGATAAAATTCGGGATGAATTAATTGAAGAATGGTCTTGGTTTTTTGTATTAAATCCTCTTCTGTTTCAAAGAAATTAGTGTTTTTAGCACTACTTAATTCTACATATTGATCCCACTCATATAAATCTGGTATATCTAAAATTGCTTTACGTTGAGCATTTATCTTTCTTTGTACAGGGATAAATGCATATCTAACCGAATTACATAGATTTTCGACATCTTCGGGGGTATAATGTATTTTAGCTTTTTCATCCCAAATGTAGTCTCGATAGTTTTTATAGTTGGCATTGGTCGCTAAAGTGTGTCGAGTCTCAATCATTCTTTCAAATAGATCATCAATCTGATCTTTATACTTTTTCTCACAATCAATAATGGCTTGATAATTGGCTTTGCGTTTAGTTCTATCTGCATCTTTTAATTCGTAAAAGGCCAATACAGTAGGTTGGGTTTTGCCATTGATCGTAACAGACTTTTGACCCGATAGCTGATTGTATTCGTCTATCAAGGCTCGATTCTTAGCATTTACTTCAATATTTTCGACACAAAATGTTTTTTGTTCGGATTGTAAGGCTTGCAACATAAACTTCCAAGATGGATGTTTCTGAATAAGGTCTTCTAAAAAAGGTGAGGTTAAAAGTTGTTGAATGACTTTGCCTTTGGTGAGTTCAAAAGCCTTAACTGTTTTAGAATAAACTTGCCATTGTTGAGCTATTTCCTCATCTTTTGTGTAACGCATTAGATGTAAACGAAGATGAGATGCCTGCTCTATAATAATGATGGTCAATTCATTGAAGCGATAAAGTACATCTTCTAATTCTTTGACAGACTGAATATCTCGATTTTCTAAATCTGTCGCAAAGCCTTCTAATTGTTCCCAATAGTAAGTTGTATTGGGTTGTAAGTATTGACGTTGGTAAGTGGTAATCATTGCTTTATTTTGGATGAAAAATGTTGTTCTTTAATGATGAAACAAAGGTAGGTATATTTTACTTCATTCTGTAGATAGAGAGAATAAAACTGGTACTAAGAAGTAAAAAATCAAATCCAAATAGACCTGATAGTAGTGGTATGAATGCAATGCGTTGGCTGCCTAAAACGTTGGCGCATTCATAAGAACGGATAGCAGGGAGATCTATTACGATGAAAGACAAACGGTTCTCTCCAAAAGAAAAAATGTAAAATGAAGAGAAAGTCACTTGTCACAAAAACCAAGAATTAAACAGCTAGTCACTCGTCACTAAGATAAAATCTAATCAAAATCATACACATAGGTATCAATATGATTCGCTATCAAAGTTTGTTCGATTAAAGGCTCAATTTGTTCCCATTTTCCACCAGCCAATCCACATCCAATACGAGGTAAATGCACACTTGCTTCCAATTCAAGTGCAACGATTTGTAGCTTTTCTAAGCAAGATAAAACGGCAGGATAACGAATCGGCACACCCTTACTGCCGGTCTTGATACCCTGTTGTCCGATCATATTGGCGACATAAATGTACTCTTCGACTTGAACGATTTGAATGCTTCCCAACTCAAAATCATTTTTAGCCCTTTGACGATGCCACAGTCGATATGCTTGTTCAGGTTCTTTCCAGCGTTTAGACACTGCCATTACAAAACCTTTGCCCCATTTTCCAATATTATTGCAAATGTGACCGATGATTTTTACCCCTTTGGCTTGTGGGCTGGTCGCATCCCCTTTGAGGTAATAAATGCTATGAGTTTTCATTTTAATGGTGAATTGTGAATGATTAAGTATGAATGCCGTTCAGCTTGTGTGTTTTTTATTAGGAGCGAAGGGTTCGTTGCTTCGTTGTAAAGGCAAGTCCCGCTATCCGTTCTTATAAATGTGCCAACGTTTTAGGAAGCCAACGCATTACATTTATACCACTCCTATCGGGGCTATTTGGTTGAGGACTGGACTTCTTAGTTTCAGAAGTGGGGACGA
>JAHDBB010000244.1 GCA_020630635.1 Chitinophagales bacterium | reverse complement strand
GTAATCTAAATCAATCGGATGGCTGGTTCAGATGAAGCATAGCCATCCGATTGAAGCAACCTATCTTTTGGTTTGCGTATTTTATTTTTTCCTGCTCCTTTACTATGGGTTGGAACTATAACCCAATAGCCCCGATAGGAGTGGTATTCGTGTTGAAGCGTTGGCTTAAAAAAACAAGGCAACACGAATAAGAACGGACAGCGGGACTTTCTATAACGACGAAGCGCTTAAACGTTCGCTCCTAATAAAGAAATTTAAGTTCTAATATCTCGGTAAGCCAACCAGCCAATAATGGAAAAGGGAATGAGTTGGACAATGATGAATAGAAATATCAGTATGAGACGACTGCGAAAAACAACTCCTTTGAGCTGAGACCTTAGACGGGCAAGAATATCGTTGCCTGCTACATTGATCGCATCTTGGACTTGGTAAGTTCTGTTTAATGTATTTTTGAAATAGTTTTTGATGTCTTGCTGGATTTCGGTTTTGGCTTCTTTT
This sequence comes from Chitinophagales bacterium, assembly GCA_020630635.1. Taxonomy (GTDB): domain Bacteria; phylum Bacteroidota; class Bacteroidia; order Chitinophagales; family UBA2359; genus JAHDBB01. The sequence continues at coordinate 8,426 of JAHDBB010000244.1, read as the reverse complement.
GCGTTTAGACTTAAAACACTGCTCCAAAAACTGTTTTTGCTTTTGAAATGCTTGGTGGCGTACTTGGAATAAATAAGGGCAACTCGTTCTTTGGTTTCGTCGTTGGTGATGGGAATGCGCTGTCCGCCTTCTTCTGGATGTGGGAAGCCTGTAAAATCTTCGATTTCAAGATCTTTGATGTCTTCGTAAGCTTGTATAAATGCACCATTGAACCACGATTGGTCTTTGACGGCGGACTGTTTCCAGATGGTGACGGCTCGGTCTGCTACGTCTTCTATAAATTTGAGTGCGCCAAAGGACATGACGAAAAAGAAGGTGAAAGCCGATGCAATTATGCAAAGCGCATGTTGCCACCATTTGAGTCCGTATTTTCGATTCCACCAAGTGCCGTAGTGTATGGTGATGTAGTAGCCGATGATGCTTAGGATTATGGCAGCGATTAGGGTGATAGTGAAAAAGGTAGATGAGTTTTTGAGTATGCTGATGCACTCTAGTAGGACTTGTAATAGTTGGTTCATTGCATGGATAGTGTTGGTGTTTGAGAGGTTAAGATAGGGAAAAAATTGAAATATAAAAACAAGAAACGAGTTTTTTGAGTGACTCATTTCTTGTATAATTTGGTTTTACTGTGGACAAACAACAGGTCTTGTAACCAACGAACCATCATCTTTGACTTGAACTCTAAAACAATCACCATTTGGAGCCGTCATAATCGTACCATAACAAGCATTGTTAATATAAACATCACCTGTTTCTGCAGTGACTTGGGGTTTGGTTGTACAGGCAGGAAGTATGCAGGCATCACTCGTTAGGGTTAAGGTATATAATGCCGCATTACTTGCATTATTGCCATTTTCTTCTAAAGAGATATAGTATTGTCCACTATAAGTAGGCGTAAAATCATAAGTAAGGGTTTGTCCTGTTGTTCCTGTTTGTACTGTAAGTTGAGTTTGAAGATTATCATATATTCTAAGACGAGGCTGAATGTTTCCAGGAATATTGGAAAATTGAATTTGGATGGTTTCGTTGGCGACACCTAAGAAAGTGTAATAGTCTGCATTACCAACTGTATTGATTGCTCCTTGTGTACTGTCACATATATCAATAGAAGCGGCTGTTGAAAAATTATAATTGCATTCATTGGGATCTGAATTGTCGAAATTGACCAGAAGATTGTATAAATTAGGATTAGATTCGTCATTAACATCATCTCGAAGTCTCAAATAATAAGTGCCTGCTGTACAAACAAATTGATCGAAGTGTACAGGATTTCCATTATCAGCATCTTGATTAATAATGATATTTTGCCCTGCATCATATAACACAACGTCCATATCAATATTGGATGGAACAAAAGTAACATCAATCTCAAAAACTCCTGCACTTGGTGCAGTTATTTCATAATAATCATTATCACCAACGCTTCTTATTTGTGCTGAAATATTCTGCCCTAAAGGAATAGGGCTTGCATCAATAAATTGGTTGTTGCATTCATATATATCTGAGGTATCAAAATTAACAATAAGATTGTATGCATTTGGGTTATACTCATCATTACCATCATCCCAAAGCCTTATATAATAAGTGCCTGCTGTACAAACTAATTGATTAATATTTACAGGACTTCCATTATCAGCATCTCGATTAATAATAACATTTTGTCCTGTATTGTATAATACTACATCCATATCAATATTAGATGGAACAAAAGAAACATCAATTTCAAAAACTCCTGCACTTGGTACAGTTACAACGTAATAATCAGCATCTCCAAAACTACCAATTTGCCCTGACACATTCTGTCCAAGCGAAATGGGTGTAGCTGTAAGAAAACTGTTATTGCATTCATATGTATCTGTTGTATTGTAAGTTATTATTAAATCATATAAGTCAGCACTTGATTCATTGTTACCATCATCAAATAAACGTATATAATAAGTATTGGGCGTACAAATAGAATAAACAATGGAAGAAGGGTTAGCACCATTGTCTGCATCTCTATTAGAAACTACATTTTGTGCTGTATTGTATAATGTTACATCCATATCAACTATCGCAGGAACATTATTTATATCAATTTTAAGAACACCAGGTTGTGATACTGTAATTGCATAATAATCCGCATCTCCATTAACATCAATAGCTCCTTGAATATTAAGTGAGCTAGTCAATGTAAAAGCATCGGCAGTATTAAAATAGTTATTGGGTTCACTTTCTAATTGGGCATAGGTATTGACCGTAAAAAATAAGATCAATAAACAAAGAGTTTTCAATTTAAGGTACATTCTTTTTTTCATGTGTTTTTAATTTTCATTAATTATTTTAGTTAAATATTTTTTTTTAGAAGTCTATTTTTATTTTGTAAAACATAGCTTTTTCTTAGTGATGAATAAAGCTACCCGTCTAAAGTTGCCAATCGCCTTATTACAAGTCTCCAAAAGATTAAGTCGTTTCAATCGGATGGGTCTTCCCCTATGAATGGTCAATCTGATTGATTTATATTAATAAACTCCGTTCTCTTTATCCATCGGATTGCCTCTTCTTTTCTAGGTTAGCAATCCGATTGAAGCGACACCTTCTTTTCTTTGATTGTAAAATGGGGCAATTGGGAAGACGGATTGGCTGTATTGACATAACAAAATATTTCATATTACTTGGTTTTAATTTGAAAGATTTTTGATTTTTTGGAGAGAAGGGTTATTACTCTTTCATCGCTACGAGTCTACCCGCTATCCGCTCTTATAAATGCAGCTTGGCTCAACCTGTCAGGTTTGCTTAGCTATTGCATTTATACCGCTACTATCGGGTCTAATTGGTTAAGGCAAGTACTACTTAGTACCAGTCTTATGAATCCATAGACAATAGATTAATTTTTGATTTAGGGTTCTCACATCTATATCTGATTGATGAAAAGGTGACAACAAATAAAAAAACATTATTGCAAATAATCAACAGAAAAGATATACCAATCCCCTTATCTCAAATCTTTGAAATTTGAAATTTAATGGTCTGTGTTCTTAATATAAAAGGTGTGTAACAAGCAGGATATGCTCTATAAAAAACTCTACATTGTAATATTCTTTTATAACTGTATCGAAGCATAGAAAGAAAAATCACAAAAGGTGTAAGATATTTATAGAAAAAAATAGAAAATGTATAAGTAGAGAGATATCAAATGGTTTAGCATGCCAAACCATTTGATATAGAAAACACACATAGAAACTATTAAATCCTTGAAAATTTTGGACTTATTGGGTATAATGATACTATTTGGTTTTGTTATTTCAAAAAAAAGGAGGAATTTGCTCTGGAGAATTTTCAGATTTTTTTGTGCAGAAAACTTCTGATAAGACATACAAAACATTGAATTTGAAGTTTTTGTATTTTGCTAAAAAACAAGTATAATTGTCTTATTTTTTTGATAAAACGTATTTATATCCATGCAAACGACTGAGGAGAAAATGTACAAGAGAATTGTACGAGAACAAACCAAAAGGACTAAACGGGAAAATGTTAGTAATTTGAATCATGATCCCAATTTGCTTAATATCTCTAATGCAGCAGATGAGTATTATGTACTGCTCAAACTTAAAACTTATTGTGCTTATTTAAATTGGCAAAAGATTATAAACGCTGAAAAAATTCCTTATTCTGAAAAAGATTTTAGGTTGATAAACTGTATTATTACTGAGGTTGAAAATGGTTCATTCCAAGAACCCCTTATTGAACTTTATAACCAAATTCGTTTATTGTATCAAAATAAAGCGGTGGATTTTGATCAATTAATAGAACAAACTCGACAACTAACTGATAAAATCAATACGGATGAAGGATTAGAGATCTACTCATTCTTGACCAGTATTTGTACTCAAAAAATTAATCAAGGAGAAAATCAAAGACGAAAAACACTTTTTTTGTTATACAATGATATGCTTAAATTATTTGCAAAAAATAAGCGTAAAAAAACCATCCTGCCTTCTTATTTATTTAAAAACATGGTCTCTATTGCATTGTATTTGAAAGACGATCCTATTTTTGATTCATTAGAAACACCATTGATTTCCAAATTAAAGGATGATTCTATCCATAAAAATCTTCAATGGACTCAACAATTTATAGAGGTTTATCAAAAAAATATAGATAAAAAAACTGCTGCTACTTTCCTTGATTATAGTAAGGCATTATTGGCTTTTCATCAACAAAAATATGGACGGGCTTATCATCATTTACAATACTCTCTCAATACTCATGGCTTATTTATCAATATGGATTACAAAATACTGTATCTCAAAACCCTTTATGAACTTCAATATTCTCCTAAAGAAGTTTTGAAAATCCCAGATAAAGACCTAAAGGACACCATAGAGGCTTATAGAAAGTTATTAGCGTATGAAACGCAGGAAGCCCAAAAATTAGGGTATCATTATGAGTATTATGATGTTTTTTACCAAACTTTCAAGCTGCTTGATGCGGTTCAACACAATTTACAGGATGCTTCTATGAAAAAAGAGTTGTTACAAGTTATTGAGCAATTACCCAATTATTATGCTTTTAAGGCTTGGTTTTTGGAAAAATATAGATTGATCAAAAATCAAAAATGAGTCTAAGCTATTCAGACTTAGACTCATTAAAAATCCATGTATTGTATCCTACAATCCTTCTGTTACGAAAGGTTCTGTCCTCAACGATCTAGCCCCGATAGTAGTGGTATTCGTGTATGCAGCGTTGGCTTAGGAAAACTTAGCTACACGAATGAGAACGGATAGCGGGACTTGCTGTAACGATGAAAGTGGAACCTTTCGCTCCCAAAAAGAATCAATCCAACAACAACTTTTGTTGATACACTTCCTCTTTCCCTTCCAAACGCATTAGATAAATACCTTTCGACCAATGACCAACTTCTAAATGATGTTGACTTCCTTTAACTGCTTCTTGATAAATGATATTCCCATTTAAATCCACCAACGTCAATTCAAAAGTCTCCTCAATATTGGGCAAATTAATAGTCAAACGATTAGAGGTAGGATTCGGATATACTTGCCAATCAACTGCCTCTTTTTCACTCATTTTGCCCTCTAATGGCTCCATAATTTCCATTACCAATACATAGGTTCCTGCCTCCAAATCGTCTTCTAAGTCAATGCGTTTACGCTTTTTTCGAGGCATATTAATGGTCCCTTCTTGAATGGGAGTAAAGGTAATATCCTCTACATCAAATGCATTGAACAGCAAATTATCTTGGTATATGATGCCAAACAATAAATTGTCTTGGTATATAATACCTTGATTAAAATTCTCATCATTTACAATCGAAAACAACAAATTATCCTGATAGATAATCCCTGAAACTACCTCTCCTGTTTGAATGTTTCCATTTCTTTGGACAACTCCTAATAATACACTATTTTCGTTTTCACTAGTCGCAGTAGAGGATTCTAAACGCCATAAACGATATTGAACTTCTAGTGTTTTTTTACTGTTATTCTTTGCAGAAAAATGACAGTTTCCAGCATTAAAACAAGCGTGAATATTTTTAACTTGTGCTTGCAATATTATGCCAAAGAACATGAGGCAACCTAAAAAGATTGCAGCTTTGAATGTATAATTCATAGCTATTATTTTTTTGAATTAAATAATATAGCTATGAAGCGCTCCATAAACTATTGAGTCTATTTTGTTAACAATGCTGCAATAATAAAGTGATTATTCAAAGAAAACTAAACCGTTTAAAACCGTTATGCAAAATACTGAATATCAATGTTTTAAAAATGTACTAAAAGAAGCCTTTGAGCTATGTTTCACTACTCCTTATAAAGCAAAATATGATGATATTGAACTTGAAAAATTTAGAAAAGACTTAGCTAAAGAATCTGCCTCTATTGGCTTGACAACTTTGAAAAATCACAGGAAGCTCAAAGAGGATGATAATTTGCCTCATACCTCAACTCTCAATATTTATTGTATGTATTGTGTCAAAAAGGGAAGTAAAAAAATTACAAATGAAGAATGGAAAATGGTATTAGAAGAGCATAAAAGAAATGTAGAGAAAGAAGAAAAAACTGATGATCAAGAAGCAACAAAAGAAGAAAGAAAAAACAAGAATAAAATGTCTACCAATGTCTGGTACACTCCTAAGAAATACGGATTTTTTAATATTTGGAGACAAGAAGACGAAGGGACTCTCTTTATTGATTACACCGAAAAACAACTCAAATTTGAATCCGAAGAAACAGCTTCCTTGATTATACACCAAGAAGAGATGACCCAAGTCATACACACTAAAATGCCAGGTGACCTGAGCAACAACTGGGTTAAAGTCACTTACAAAGGAAAAAAAGAAGCCTGGTTTCAAGATAGACCTCCCAAACCTAATAGCTTAAAACGAACGAGAGGAATGGACAACTTATTAGGAGGAAGTGAGGATTTGTATAAGGCTATTTATAAACTATTCAAAATGGACTAAATCGCCCAAAAGAACTACCAATCTCCAATCCAAGTTCATCACTAGCTAAAAAGAAGTCTAAGAAATTTGTTGTATTTTTCATTATAAAATCATACTTTTGATTCATACGATGGTTTCAATAAAAATGTATTGTTTATTAATTGTCGTCCTGCTAGAGAAGAAATCACACACAGAAACGCATTTTTTTATTTTTTTACTTCTTCTCTGTGATTTATGAATCAAACAAACGATACTATACTAAACATTCACTTATTGAATGAATTTAGTCAGGAACATCCAGAGTCACTAGATGAGTTTCTGGAATCCAACAAAACATATTTTGAAAATATCATTGCACAACTGGGATCTCCTCACTACAAAGAGGACATCTTGCAAGAAATACGGATGGTTCTTTTGGAACAACCACCTGTCAAACTCTTTAATGCTGATAATAAAATAGGATTAATCACCCAAATTATCAAGTATAAAGCAATTGATTATTACCGCCAAAATATTCAACGGTACCAAACAGATGTATTATCGACTTGGAAAGACTATGCTCTAACACCAGATGAAACCAGAAAGGTTTTTAATATGGAATTAGGGGAGTTTGAACAATTGCTCCAACAAGCAATGCATGTCCTTGATGATTTTCAAAAAACTGTTTTTAAAATTTCTTATCAATTTGGAGTAGGCTTGACCGATTTTAAACAATTGGGTGTTAAGGATATTATCGCAACCTATATCATCATTAATATATTTGCTTTAAATGATGACAACTTAAAAGATAAGTTGATCGCAAAGGATTTATACCATGCCCATATCAAAGCGTCTTATATACAGGATATAGAAAACAATAATATGCTTCCTATTTTGAAAGAACTCAACCTTACTCCAGAAAACAAAGAGTCTATTCGCAATAAAATTAGAGTGATTCGTCAAAAGATTGGCAGAGATTTAGCGAGAGAAATACTCAGACTTATTAATAAAGAGTAACATGAAGAACCCATCAGCTTTTTTTTTCCAAAAGCATTTATTAGATTATATTTATAAAAAAATGCTTCCCCAAGATGAAAAGGTATTAGAAGAGTTTTTGAATCAACACCAAGCGTATGCAGAAACAATGGATCGATTTTTAAAACATTGTATCCAAAAACGCTTCAAACGTCCTCAACTTATACAGGCTATCGAAAACAATATAGACTTTTATCAAAAAGAGTTTCCACTTTTTTTTTATAACGCCTTTGCCTCCCTTACTTCTCCTGCCCCTCTCCATTCATTAGCTGACTTTTTAAATGACTTTTGGCAACACCTCCAACAATGGTTTCAACCCCATCCGCCATTAGGATTTAACAGCCATCTTATGTCCAATGCTCAACTAATGATCCTCTCTCCTACTCCTGAAATGACGGTGGAAAATGATTTAACTTTTGAGCTTTTATTGCCTATTGCCCAGTCTTTAAAGCTCCAAATATTTGATACTCAACAACCAACTCCTATTTACCAACAACAGATTCCACCCCACACCAAGAATTTTGATATTGATACGAATACGACTGTTTTCCATCCTGGTATTTTTTACTGGATATTAGGAAATATGGACGTTGGACAACAACAAGGAAGTTTCATTCTTCACCCATCATTTAGACCATAAAATCAACCAATAAATATTATTCATTTTTTTTTGGAGCGAAGGGTTTATTGCTTCGTCGCAATGGAAAGTCCCGCTATCCGTTCTTATCACCAAGCCACCCGAACCCTTTTGCCAAAGCTGTTTGGTGATACCACTACTATCGGGGCTAGTTGGAATAGATACAACTTCTTTGCACCAGTCACTTGTCACCAGTCACTCATCACCAGTCACTCATCACCAGTCACTCATCACCAGTCACTCGTCACCAGTCACTCGTCACCAGTCACTCGTCACCTGTCACTAAATCCCTTCTCCCACCAACAAATGACTCGCCCAAAGCATAGGATAAAC
>JAHDBB010000243.1:6106-8947 GCA_020630635.1 Chitinophagales bacterium | reverse complement strand
CTTAACGTAAGTCTTGATTTTTGCTTCCTTTGTATCAAGACAAAGAAGACACAAAACAAAGAGATAGAAAACACTTTTTTAATCCGAAATTCACGTTAATTCAAAAAAAATCGAAAGGTCACCTGCCACTTGTCACTAATCAACAAAAAAAATACCATCATCGAAACATCAACTCCTAATACTGGAATCGGCTGGCTATTAAAAATGGCTTGGCGAGATAGCCGAAAAAATAAAGGACGTTTACTACTTTTCATCTCCACTATTATTTTAGGCATTGCCGCCCTAGTCGCCATCAACGCCTTCCAAGAAAACCTTTACAATCAAATCAACTCACAATCCAAAGAATTGTTGGGGGCAGATTTGGTAGTTGAAGCCTCTAAAAAAGTCGTTCCACAAGTCGAAGAAAAATTGAAGGCAATCGAGAGTGAACAGTCATCCGAAATCAGCTTTGCTTCGATGGTATTATTTCCCAAAACAGGAGGAACCCGTCTTGTCCAAATTCGAGGATTAGAAGGAAACTTCCCTTGGTATGGCAAAATCAATACCGACCCTGTAAATGCATCCGCTAACTTTCAAAAAGAACGAAAAGCCTTAGTCGATAGAACGGTGATGTTGCAATTCGGAGTAGAAGTAGGAGACAGCTTAAAAATCGGGGACAGCTTTTTTGAAATCAGTGGAGCTTTAAAAAGCGTACCAGGACAATCAGGTATTACTTCTACAGTTGCTCCAGCCGTTTACATCGGCAAACAATATTTGGAAGAAACCAACTTGCTCCAAAAAGGAAGTCGATTGTTTTACAACTACTATTATCGCTTTGATGAGGATGAACAATTAGAGACTGTTTTAAAAGATTTAACTCCCGTTTTAGACAAAGAAGGGTTGGATTTTTCAACAGTAGAAAGTCGTAAAATGCGTATAGGAAAATCCTTTAACAATATGGGAACCTTCCTAAACTTAGTGAGTTTTGTCGCACTTATTTTGGGGTGTATTGGTGTATCAAGTTCGATTTTTATTTATATCAAAGGAAAACTCAATACGGTAGCCGTTTTACGATGTTTGGGTGTAAAATCTACCAATGTTTTTGCAATTTATCTTCTACAAATCTTGGTAATGGGTTTGATTGGAGCCATTTTAGGAGCCATTTTAGGTACTTCAATACAGTATCTTTTACCTATTGTCTTTAAAGATTTTTTACCTGTTGAAATCACCATGCAAATTTCTTGGCGAGCCATCATACAAGGCATTTTGACAGGTTTAGGAATGGCGGTATTGTTTGCGCTAGTTCCCTTATTAGGTATTAGAAAAGTCAGTCCTTTGAGAGTGTTGAGAGTAAGTAATGAAGATGGTGGAAAACGAGATTTTTTGATTTGGGGCATTTACGTTTTGATATTATTCGCTGTTTTTGGCTTTGCTTGGTTGCAGACTTCTGGATGGCAAGAAGCCTTAGCATTTACTGGTTTTATTTTGTTTTCTCTTTTGATATTGGCAGGTATTGCCAAGCTCGTGATGGTATTGATTCGCAAATTTTTTCCACAAAGTTGGGGCTATGTTTGGCGACAAGGACTTGCTAACTTGTATCGTCCCAATAATCAAACTTTGATATTGATCGTTTCCATTGGATTGGGGACTGCCTTGATTTCTTGCCTATTTTTCATCCAAAACCTTTTGATGAGTCAAGTAGAATTTACAGGAAGAAATAACCAACCCAATACGATTTTATTTGACATTCAATCCGACCAACGAGCAGAAATTTCAGAATTGACACGTTCTTTTGATTTACCCGTTATTCAACAAGTACCATTGGTGACGATGCGTGTATCAGGGATTAATGGAAGAAGTGCAGACGAAATTTTGAGTGATACAACCAATACGATTAGAGCAGAATGGTTGACTCGTGAAAATCGTGTTACCTTTAGAGATTCCTTAATTAATACCGAAAAAATTTCTGCTGGAACATTTTATCCAAGTGTTAATAATCCAGATGATACTATTTTTATATCAATTGCAGAACGATTTGCCAGAGGTTTAAAATTAGATATTGGAGATCAAGTAACTTTCGATGTACAAGGCGTTCCCATTGAAACCGTCGTAGGAAGCAAACGAGAGATAGACTGGCGGCGCATTCAGACCAACTTCCTAGTTTTATTTCCAACAGGCGTTTTAGAAGAAGCCCCACAATTTAACGTCTTAGTAACAAGAACACCCAGTAATGAAGTCGCTGCCCAATTTCAACAAGCCATCGTCAAACAATTTCCGAATGTATCGGTAGTCGATTTGACCTTGATTTTAAAGACCGTTGAAGACCTCTTAAATAAAGTCTCTTTCGTCATTCAATTTATGGCCTTATTTAGCATCATTACAGGATTGTTGGTCTTGATAGGTTCTGTCATTATTAGCAAATTTCAGCGAATCAAAGAAAGTGTTTTATTGCGAACATTGGGAGCGAGTCGTCAACAAATTTTAAAAATCAACTTAGGCGAATATTTTATCTTGGGAAGTATTGCTTCATTGGTCGGTATTCTCTTAGCACTTTTAGGAAGTTGGCTATTAGCGTACTATGTATTTGAAGTACCATTTGTACCCGCTATTATGCCGATGGTTTGGATTTATTTCGCCATTACAGGCTTGACCATTTTGATTGGTTTGTTGAATAGTCGAGAGATTTTAAATAGACCACCTTTGGAAGTTTTGAGGAATAGTGAGCGATAAGATAAAGGGACGAAAGGGGACGATGTGACGTGAAGGGAAGGGACGTTTGTAATAGCCAACCACATTCGTGTATTCGTGGCAAGAGAACCGCAAACCGTCCCTTTCGTTCCCAAGCACAAAAAGAACCGAAAC
>JAHDBB010000243.1:0-6006 GCA_020630635.1 Chitinophagales bacterium | reverse complement strand
TCTTGCAATTGCAACTCAATGCCTTTGTCATTGGTAAAATAATCGTATAAAAAATCATATTGTTTTTTAGCCAAAAGAAGATAGAGATAATTATCAAAATTGCCTATGTTTCTATCACTGTACAAAAATACTTGCGCTACTTGGATCGACTGTTCAAATTCACCATTCCAAAGAAGGATTCTTGCATAATTCAAACAGTTGACATGATTTTTTTCCAATTTGTAAGATTGTGCGACGAGTTCCAACGCCTTTTGTTTTTCCCTTTTTTGCGAATAATATAAAAAGGCTAAATTATCCATTGCGATTTGGTCACCTTTATCAATCGCCATCGAATAATACTTTTCTGCTTTTGGAAAATCCTCCAAGTTCTCTTCATACGTCAATGCCAGATTAAAGATCGCTTTGGTATGATTGTTTTCGATCGCCATAAGGTAAAATTCTTCCGCTTTTTTATAATCCTTCAACGCATTTCTATAAAGATTTCCCAGATTGTACATAGCGGTGGTTAAAGTTGAATCTTGTGCAATGGCTTTTCGATAAAACTGTTCGGATTGTTGATAATCATTGAATTGATGATGATAAAGATGGGCAAGGTTCACAGCCGCTTTAGCATCCCCTTTTTCAAAACCCATCAAATAATATTTTTCTGCTTTTTTAAAGTCTCCTTTTTCTTCATAAGCAAAAGCCAAATCAAACATAGAAGTTGTATAACCATGTTCACTCGCCATCACATAATAAGGTTCCGCTTTTTCAAAGTCCTTTAAAGCATGAGCATACATAGAAGCAAGCGCATACATCGCTTTAGGATACTTGGTCTCAATAGACAAAAAATAATACTTTTCGGCTTTTTCAAATTCTTTTAATTCTTGATGATACATCAAGGCAAGATTAAACAATGCTCCTTTATTCTCATGGTCAATTGCCATCAAATAATACTTCTCGGCTTTTGAGAAATCTTTATATTGCTTTTCATACAACAATGCCAAACCTTCCATAGAGCCAGCATCCTTTTTCTCAATCGCCATCAAATAATACTTTTCGGCTTTTGTAAAATCTTTCAAGTCATTTTTATAGACCAAAGCCAGATTATACATCGCCCCTACATCCTCTTTCTCAACTGCCATCAAATAATACCTTTCCGCTTTCTTAAAGTCCTTTAAAACTTTTTCATAAAGCCAAGCCAGATTAAACATCGCATCTACATCTCCTTTTTCAGCCGCCATCGCATAATACTTTTCCGTTTTAGGAATATCTTTAAATTCCGATTGGTAGAGATGAGCAAGACTATACATCGCACTAACATTCTCTTTTTCCACCTCCACCAAATACCACTCTTCCGCCTTCTTAAAATCTTCCAATTTTTTATAACAGCTAGCAATATAATAAGCATCCTTTTCCGTCATTTTCAAAAACAAGGATAAAGCAACAGGATATTCATTGCGTTTATAAGCTGCCTTCGCTTCTTCATACCATTTAGCATCAGCAGCCGACAATTGATTTCTTTTTGGATTCATAGGTTAATTTTGATTAGGAGCGAAAGGTTCGGTGCGTTGTCGTTATAGAAAGTCCCGCTATCCGTTCTTACCGCCCTTGTAGAGCAAATTCATGAATTTGCTCTACAAGGGCGATACCACTACTATCGGGGCTAGTTCGTTGCGGTTTCTCCCCATAGTAACCGAACCGCTTTAGAATTTTGAAATTAAAAATTAGAATTTAATCCATTCGGGGCTAGCTCGTTGAGGACACCACTACTTAGCACCAAATGATCCTATAACAACTCCATACATTAATAAAGCCGCAAATATATGGTTTTGTAAATTAATTGCGCTATAAAATGAGTGAGTTTATATTTTGTTTTACCTCATTTTGAACCCTACTGAACGAGGTAATTCATTGCCTTGCTGTCAAAAGACAAGTCGTAAAAGAAAAACCCAAAACACACCAGAACCGTAATTCGTGTATTCGTGGCAAAAAACATATTTCTATATTCTTGACAAAGGATTACCTGAAATTTAGATTAAGAAAATATTGTATTAATGTTCCTTTTACCAATAAATGATTCCTTTCTGTGAGATTAAATTATTGATAAACAATAGTTTGTGATTTGCTAATGATAGGGAGTACCAACATATTTTCCTTTAAATATCTTTGGTTATCGCTCAAATAGTGGCTAATTTTATCCTCGTTATGAAATTTAATCAACTACTTTGATTGGAGACGATCATACTTTTTATTAACCACTAATCTTTTATTAATCACTAAAGCCTGTTTTTTCGTATGACAATGATGAAGGACTAAAAAGGTTGCTTACCAAAGTAAAATAGCCCCGATAGAAGTGGTATTGCTGTATGGGCTTTGCACCACAAGTCGAAAAGACTTGCGGTAGAGCCAGGCAGCAGCAATAAGAACGGATAGCGGGACTTTCCAATGCGATGAAAGAAGAACCTTTCGCTCCTAAAAAAAGAAAGGAACCGTATTTATAATTCATCATTCACCATTTATAATTAAAAAATGATGGTTTCCCAAATCCTCAAAATCAATAAAACCTATGAATATAAAAATTTTAGCAAGCTTGTGTTTTTTACTCTGTCTCAATATGCAGGCACAAGTGATTATCAACGAATTTATGGCAATCAACACCACTACGATTGTCGATGAAGATGGAGAATATGTCGATTGGATCGAATTATATAATACGAGTAGTCAAACAGTAAACTTGAATGGTTGGCATTTGTCAGATGACGACGATCAACCTGTTAAATGGACCTTTCCCAATGTCAGTATTGGAGCAGGAGACTTTTTAGTCGTTTTTGCATCGGGTAAAGATCGAACCGATGGAGAATTGCATACCAACTTTTCTATTAAGTCTACTGGCGAGGTATTGTATATGACAGATGAAGATGGCGGTGTGATTGATTTTGTAACACCACAATTGTTGAGTTCGGATCAGTCTTATGGGCGAATTGACGAAGATGAGGACGATTATGAGGTCTTTAGTGAAGCCAGTCCAGGAGAAGCCAATAGTAATGGAATGATTTTGATGGTAGCAGATCATTTAGTTATCAATGAGTTTATGTCTAAAAATGACAATGTATTGGAAGATGAAGATGGCGAGTATCCAGATTGGATTGAAATTTATAATGCCACAGATGAAGCAATTAACTTATCAGGTTATCGTTTGACGGATGATCCTGATTCTCTTACTAAGTGGACTTTTCCTTCAGTTGTTTTAGGAAGCCAAGATTATTTGGTTGTTTTTGCATCAGGAAAAGATAAAACAGATAATGAGTTGCATACCAACTTTTCTATCAAAGCCAGTGGCGAACCTTTATACTTGATGGCTCCTGCTGGATTTTTAGTTGATTATGTTGAAGAACAATCTTTATTGACCGATCAATCTTACGGGCGTTTGATGGATGGAGGCAATGCCTGGGCAAATTTTGTGACTTCTACGCCCAATGCTTCTAATAATGGAAGTGTCAAAGAGTATGATTTGATCTTCTCTCATGAACCAGGTCAATATACAGCAGCCTTTGATTTAGAAATTTATGCGTCTGATGAAATAGAAGTTTTTTATACGTTGGATGGTTCTGATCCAACACCCAATGATGATGAATGGACTGGAAGTATTGAGATGGAATCTAGAGAAGGTGACCCCAATGTGTATTCTGAAATTCAATCGGCAGCAGATGACTTTTTTGAATTACCAGAAGGCGAGGTTTTCAAAATTAATATAGTGAGAGCAAGAGCTTATCAAGATGGAGTGCCTGTCAGTAAAATTTACACTCGTTCTTATATGATAGATCCCGACTTAGACCGTTATGAATTATCAATGATTTCATTGGTAACCGATCCCGATAATTTATTTAATGACGAATATGGTATTTATGTTCCTGGTAGTAACTATGATGGTGAAAGCGAAAATTCGATGAACTGTTTTCAATCTGGTAAAGCTTGGGAACGTCCTGTACACGTAGAGTTTATGGATGAAGAAGGCAAGGCTTTTTTAGCAGAAGATGCAGGTCTTAGAATACATGGGGGAGGCAGTAGAAGATACACTCAAAAGCCTTTGCGTTTATACGCTCGATCAGAATATGGAGAACGCTATTTTGAACATCCTTTCTTTGATGAACATGATTTAGATAAGTATAAACGCTTGGTATTAAGAGCGCAAAATTCTTCTAATAGAACTTTCTTTACAGACGAAGTAGCAAGTAATATTATCAGTGATTTAGACCAAGATAGAATGGCAGTCAAAACCCATGTTGTTTTTCTCAACGGAGAGTTTTGGGGCTTGTATCACCTAAGAGAACGTTTAGACAAATACTATTTGGAAGGACATCATGATGTAGATACCAAAGATGTCAATATCATCGAAGACAATGTAGAATGGGCTTGCTGTATCGAAGGAGAACCAGACGACTACGAAGGATTTTTAGCATTCTTAGAAAACAACGATTTAAGCGATGACGATGTTTTTGAATTAGTAGAAGATATGATGGATGTCGATCAATACCGAGATTACTTAATCACCCAATTTTATTTTTCCAATTACGATTGGCCTGTCAACAACACCAAATATTGGAAAACCAACGATGCAGGTAGCAAATGGCGATGGATGTTTTTTGATATAGACTTCGGAATGCGTTTTTACGAACGACCTTCCTTTAGCAATTATATGAACAACACCACCAGCAATATGACGGAATGGGCAACTTTTTTGGGACAGAAACTTTTAGAAAATGACAACTTTAAAGATGACTTTATAGACCGATTTGAAGAGTTACTCAACACCACACTTTCACAAGAAAATGTGATTTGTCACATCAACTACTTTGAAAGCAATATGGAAGCACATATGGAAGAATATATGGCACGGATTCAAGGAAATTCGCTCTCTTATTGGTACAACAAAATTGACGAAGCCAGAGAGTTTGCAGCCCTTCGACCTTGTTTTTTACAAGATCAGATCATGGAAGAATTTGGGGTAATGATAGATGTAGGTGATTGTACTCTTTTGGAAAATTACCAAGCCGAATGTTTCCCTCCACCACACGAAGGCGAGTTTGAAGTAGATGTCAAAGTCTTTTTAGAAGGACCGTATCAAAATGGAAGCAACGCTATGCACAACTTACTATTTGAAGAAGATTTGATTCCATTATCACAGCCCTACAACAAAAGTCCTTGGAATTATAATGGCGGAGAATCTACCACCAGTTTACCCGATAATACTGTAGATTGGGTTTTAGTCGAAATGAGAACAGGAACGCCCGTATTGATCGGAGAGCCACAAACAGAAGTTGTTGAAGTCAAAGCAGGTATTTTACTGACCGATGGACATATTGTCGATGCAGTTAAAGGCGATCCTTTATTATTTGATAATTTAGAAGAAGGAGAAGAATATCACATTGTCATAAGACACCGAAATCATTTAGACATTATCAGTTCAGAAACGGTTGAAGCCACCAAAGACGATGAGATCAATTATAATTTTACCAATTCACAAGACGCTGTATTTGGTTCCTTACAAACCAAAGAAATGGAAGATGGACGTTTTGTAATGTACGGAGGAGATTTTGAAGCAGACGGCGTGATCCAACTATCAGACTACGATGTTTGGAAAAGCGATCCAGCCACTTTAGGAACTTATGAACAAGCCGATGGCAATCTAGACAGCATCGTTCAAAATACAGATGCCGACGTTTGGATTCCCAACAAAGCCAAACTTGGAACATTAGAAATTCAATATTAGTTTTTGTTTTGTAACATTCCCAAAAGTCTATTGATGAGAATCTTTCCTTTCTTATTGATAGGCTTTTTTCTTTTTGGGAGCGAACAGTTGATTCCTTCGTCGTAAAGGCAAGTCCCGCTATCCGTTCCTATGAATGCAGCCAAGCTCTACCGCAAGTCTTTTCGACTTGTGGTCTCAAATCATTGCATTCATACCACTTCTATCGGGGCTATTTGTGAAAGGACAGAACTTGAGACGAAGGGACGAACTGTTCA
>JAHDBB010000242.1 GCA_020630635.1 Chitinophagales bacterium | reverse complement strand
TTTTTTATGATAAAAACTTGCACACATTTGCATCAAAAACGTTTTATTTTTGTATAGTTTTTGACGAAAAAACAGACCATTTCACCACCAAAGTTAGAAAAAAAGTTGAATATAGAAGCGTTATTGGTAACTTTTTTTCTTATTCTTGCAAAGATTCATATACTAAAGCGTCATATAATGCAATGTAGATATACTTTTACGCTATTTTTTAGCTTGTTTTTTTGTTTGTTTGTGTCTGCCCAACAGGTGGAAAAAGACTATCAAACACTCCTTAAAAATGCGACTACTCAACTGGGTTGGTCGGAAGATATACACCAAAAAGTGTCTGAAATAATGATACGTTATAAAGCCCAAACAGCAGACTTGCGTAAAAAGCAATTTAATAAGCCTGAAAATCGTCAAAAGATGATGAAAAGCCTACAAACTGCACAGCGTACAGAGTTAATGGATATCGTACCCATGAAGGAGTATCGGGAGTTTATGAAGTTGATGAGAGAAGAACAACAAGCTTATCAAAAGTCTCGTCAGTTGAGTAAGGAACAAAAACAAGCACTAGGGCGAGAAATTCAGTTGTTTAATCGCAAAAGTGTGTTTCCTTATCTTGCTAAGGAACGAAAGGCATTGGAGGAACTCTTAGATGCCAAAACAAAATCAGAAATGAACTATCTCAAAGACCAACTACACGCTTTACAGTCTTCCATGAAAGAAAAGCAAGCAGAATGCAAGGCTTTGACCGATAGAGATGAGAAAAAAAAGTGTCGTAATGGGGTTAAAAGTATTCAGAAGCAGATGAAACCGCATAGGGAAAGAATAGAAGTGGTCTTAGAAAATGTTAAAAAAGATCCTAAAAAGGCCAAAGTATTGGAGGATTTGGCACAAAAACGCAAAGTTTGGAAGAAGGACTTATATGGTATGGCTGCACCTTATTATGGAGTGACTCCTGAAGATACCGCTAGTATTCCACTAGATATTAATCGCTATCTTGGACGAACGATGCCTTTTTCTTTTTTGGCGATGGATGCAGACAATATCAATTTAGAAGCGTGGGAAGAATATGAAAATTTGGGAAGAACTTTGGAGATGTATTTTATACAAGATGACTCGACGTTGAGTTATGAAGTCTTGGAAGACGGACCTGTTTTTCTCGAAATCTACGATACACAAGGCAATCTTTTACAAACTGTAAAGGAGGAAAAAACATCGGGTGTTCATTTACTTCCTCTAGATCTGCAAAATCTTTCAACAGGTATTTTGATTTGTCGTCTTAAAGATGGACAAGGGGAGGTGATTAAACGGTTTGTAAAGGTGGAATAAGGTGGCGAGTGACTGGTGACTTTCTGTTCGTTTCGTGCTATTGGGACGTGAGGGGCGCTTCGGTTCTTTTCGGGGTTTTGGGACGAGGGGACGTTTCGGTTCTTTTCGTGCAAAGTTTTCGATTAATGACTAACCAATTGTCCCCTCACGTCACATTCGTCCCTTCGTCATAGCTTCTGATACTATTGATATACGCATTAGAAACTAATATTGAGGTTCAGGCGTGAGAACAGTTGCAAACTGTTCCTACAACTCTTGTTTATTAATTTTAAAAGCGTATACCAATAAGAAGTCCAGACCTTAACCATCTAGCCCCGATAGCAGTGGTATTGCTGCGAAGTTTGGCAGATTCAAATGATGACTTCAAGTCACCATTTGATTGAGAAAGGCTGGAGCAGCAATAAGAACGGATAGCGGGACTTTCTGCAACGACAGCGCACCCAACCCTTCGCTCCCAAAAAGAAAAAACGTTTTACGTCATTCTTTTGAATGAAGAACACGAAATGAACCGCATTAATCATTCATAATTTACCATTACAAAAAAGCCCCAAACCTGACTGGCAAGTTTGAGACTTCTAAAAAATATTTTGTCGAGTGTACAGAAAAAGAGCCGAAAGCCACCAGTCACTCTCACTTGTCACTAAGTTACTTCTTCTCCTCCGCTACTGCTTCCATAAACTCCATCTTCTTGGCTTCGATATTGGTATCCAAAGCGGTGACCATTGCTTCTACATCCAAATGACCGCCTAAGAACTCATTGACTCTTTGGGCTTGTTCTTTTGGATTGGCTAAAAGGTCTTTATATAAAACTCGTAAGACCTCAACATTGGGATTTCGTTTCATCCAGCCATTGATCCGCTTTTCTTGCATAATCAAACGATTGTAGCCCATCAAGTTTAAGGTAGGAGCTTGGTTGGTATTTTGACCTGACATCTTTTGGTGAGACAACATAATATCCGGTAAAGGTCGCTCCATAAAAATGACTTTGTAGTTCATTGCTCGTCTTGGAACAAAAGGCAATTTAGGTGCATAGATTTTGACGACTTTATCTTGAATACGAGTCAAAAACTTTTTTTCAAAGTGTAGTTTCTTGATCGCTTCATGTTCATAATAACCGTAGGGATTGTGGGCATCGGCAGGACGACTATCATCGACATGCAAAGGCTGTCCGCCCATCTCCAACATTCGCATCATCAAGGAAGTACCCGAACGAGGAAAACCCGAAACAATGGAAACAGTATCTCGTTTTTCCATAATGTCTTTGATTTCCTGTTGGAGTTCAACCACCTTTTCTGGTTTATTTAACTTGTTTTTATAAATGCGAATGAGCCACTCTCTAGACTTGTTGAGTTGATTGAATAAAGCCAACGAAATCTCAAAAGCTTGGGCGGATTGTTCATAGTGTTCTAAGAAAAATAAAGCCTCTCCTAAGTCGGCATGGGCTTGTGGAAAATGGTAGCGTAAACCGATGGCATTTAAGAAAAACTCGGCGGCATTTTCATAGTCTTTCATATTTAGATTGACCTTGCCAATCAGACGATGCGCTTCAGGGTTTTCGTAGTTGATTTCCAACTCTCTAAACGCAGCCTCTTTGGCTTTTTCCCATTGTTTTAGACGCATATAACCTTGAGCCAATTGTAGGTTGATACCAGGAGATTTAGGGATGGACTCAAATGCCGTTTCAAAGGCTTCTACTGCTTCTTTAAACTTTCCTTCTTTGAGTAAAAGAGAACCATCTAATACATACAAGTTGGGAGAATCTTTGATTTTGATTTCAAAAATATCGTCAACCAACGCTCTTGCTTCTTTGGTCATGTCCAATGCCATATAACAATTGACTAGACGAATACCAAAGCGAGCATTGTCTCTATTTTGTTCCCACAGTTCTTCAAAAATTGGAAGGGCATCTTCGTGTCGTCCACCATTGACAAAAGAACGAGCTAAGAAGTAGTTGTTGTACATCGTTGTTTGTTCAACCGCTTTGGCTTTATTGGGACCAGGATCAGCGATGTATCCCAAGTCGATCAACTGCTGCATTTCTTCTTTGGCTTGTTCTGCATCTACCTTGACATTTTTAGGATGTTGTCCACATTCGCCTTCTATGTCTTCCCAGCTATCAATTACATCAATCTGGATGGGTTCTTCATAAATATTCATTAAGACTTTGCCATCAAAATCTTTGGCGACAGGCAATCCAAACATGCTTAAAATGGTCGGACACATATCAATCAAACTGGCTCCATAGATGCGCTCATCTTTTTTGATACCTGGACCTTTGGCTACAAAGATTCCATAGGGACTGTGTTCCAATGCAGGAGCCGCAGGTTCTTCTTTGATGGGCAACATGGTGGGGCGCAAGTGGTCAGGGTGGAAACCATGATCGGATACCAATACAACGATGGTTTCAGGTCCCGCCATTTGCAATAAACGCCCTAAGATCATATCATGGAAACGATAGCCACTGACGTTTACATCTTTAAAGTATTTGTAAAGGTTTTCGGGAATATGAGGACGACGAGGCGGATTGTATTTCATAAAGCCATGTCCGTAGTGGTCAATGGCATCGAAATAAACGCACATCAAATCAAAGTCGTTATGATTGTCCAAAATATAAGTCGCTGCGGACTGAATGCAAGCCGCATCAGCCGTGATTTTTCTGACCGAGTTGATGAGTTGTTTATACTTTTTCTTCTTCTGGTCAATCTCGTGTCCCAATGGGATAAAAGGTTGTAAGTGAGCGTGGGTCAATTCCTGTGGATGAATCCGCAAGTCTGCAAATATATCCTCCATTTCTTTGGGATGAACCGATCCAGGTGCAAGTGGCCAATTTTTGGGATCTTTATTAGACTTGTGCCAAAAGTTAGAGATATAAATGCCATTGGTCGGTTCTGCTGGATGACTGGGCCACCAACCCACTTGATGCGTTTTCAATCCATGATGTTGTAGCATATTCCAAATGGCTTTTACCTTACGGGAGGTAATATAACTTGGGCGTACACTTTCACCAGAAGGGTCTACTTCTGTAAATCCATGAATGCCATGTTTATACGGTCGTTTACCCGTTGCCATAGCGGTCCAGAGGGTAGGAGACATGGGCGGATCAAGCGTCGCTAAGTTTCCCATTACGCCTTCGTTGACCATTTGTTCTAAGTTGGGCATCAAACCCGCATCCATCAAGGGATTAATCATCTTCCAATCGGCTGCATCCCAGCCAATCCAAAGCACTTTTTTTGCAATTCGTTTTGCCATTGTATATCAATATTTATTCTTTTCAAATTTTTTTTAATCCGTCGCCGACGGTCAATAGTCCATAGTGTTTTGTTGGTGACTTTTTTCTCCATACACCTATTTTGGGTTTTTGCGATTGAGAAAATTCGTGAATTTTCTTTACAGGTGGTGTTTTGTCTTTTTTTAGGAGCGAAGGGTTGGGAGCTTCGTCGTATTGGGAAGTCCCGCTATCCGTTCTTATGCATGCAGCCAACGTTTTAGGTTGCCAACGCTTGTGCATTCATACCACTACTATCGGGGCTAAGTCGTTGAGGTCTGGACTTCTTAGTATCAGAAGCTGTGACGAAGGGACGAAGGTGGCGTGAGGGGACGATTGATGAAGTTATTAATCGAAAACTTAGCACGAAAAGAACCGAAACGTCCCCTCACATCCCAATAGCACGAAACGAACAGAAAGCCACCAGTCACTTGTCACCAGTCACCAGTCACTTCCAAAATTACACCTTAATATCCTTCGCTTTTTCACGATACAAACTCTTATCGACTACCGCAGCCATAGCCATTTCATCTAAGGTTCCACCCAAGAATTCATTGACCCTTTTGGCTTGTACCAACGGATTGGAAATCGCTTCATGGTAAGGTACAACTAGTAAGTCCACAAACCTCTTCTTATTTTCACACCATTTGATGGCTTTTTGACGGCTATCCTCAAAGGTTTTCAAAAGTTTCATAGACTTTTCTTTGTCTTCTCCTCTCTCTTTTCCTAAACGTCCCAGCATTTTATGTTGAGAAGTCATGACCTCTTCGATGGCACGATCCATAAAGACAATTTTGTAATGAAAAACGTGTGGTAAATGATGTAGTAAATGCGAGATGATTTTAACCACATTATCCCCTACATCTCTCAAAAACTTTTTGTCTTTTGCCAAATTTTTGACTGCCTCATGCTCATAGTATCCTTTTTTATTGTTGTCATCGGCTTCTCTCTTACCATCCGTAAATGCAGTCAATCCACCATTTACCAGCATTTGCATCATCATCGAAGTACCAGAACGAGGTAAACCTGATACGATGGTAATGGTACCACGAGAGCCAATACTTTTCTCAAAAGCCTCTTGCATTTCTTTGAGTTTTTCAGGCTTTTTGAGGTGGTCTCGATAGATGCTAACCAACATCTGTTGAATACGTTGACGAGCTTGTGGATCAGGCATAAATTTTTTGGCTACCTCCAATGCTTCTGCTGATCTTTCATAATCACCAGTTTGAAAGAGCGCATTGCCTAAGTGGTATTGGGCGGCAGGATGATTAGGTGCATAGTCAACAGCCTTTTGTAATGGATCAATAGATAGTTTGATTTTTTTGTTTTGGACATACAACATCCCTAATCCCAAATAAGTAGCAGGGTGAGGATTGTGTATCAACTCTTGTTTGTACTGTTTGACTGCTTCTTGCCATTGGTTGATGCCAGCATAACTTTCGGCGAGTTGTGTATAAATATTAGGCATCATGCCCACATTTTTTTCAACAGTATTGAATTCTTTGACCGCAGAACGATATTTCATTTCTGTTATCAACATACGTCCTTTCAATAAGTGTAATTCAGGTATTTCTTCACCCAATGACAAGACGGTATTTAGTAAATCGTTTGCTTCTTCTGGACGATTGAGGGACAGATAACAACCTGCTAAACGACCACCATACCAGCTATTTTCAGGGTGTTTGATCCAAAGTTCTTCTAATACTTTTATTACTTCCTCTTGTCCACCTGTTGCAATTTGGGTACGAGCGTTGATATACTGTTGTTGTTCTTTTAAGATATCCAAGTCGTCAGTTAAATAACCTAAGTCTTGTAATTGACGTTGTAGTATTTCATTGGGAATCGGTGCTAGATTGGTGTTCAAAAAGTTTTCTTTAAAGGAGTCTTCTTCTGGATTCCCTTCCTTCTCAAAAGTTTCTACTACATTTTCTAATTTATTAAAAAACTTTCTATTTAGTATGATCTTGCCATCAAAGTCTTTGGCAATAGGTAAACCTAATAAGGCCAAAATAGTAGGGGGGATATCTAAATTGGTGATAGTGAATATTTGTTCTTTCTGACTAGCATTCTGACCTCTAAAAACAAGTATGCCCTGCGTATTGTATTCCCAAGTGGAATAGGGGCGTTCTATTTTTTTGATCCACAAAGGATCAGGCAAGAAACCACCTTGTGAAGCTAAGAAAACAGTCGTTTCATCACCCGCTTTTTCTATTATAGTTCCCAAGAAAGCATCCAGTTGTTGATAAGCAACAGAGATAACTTGACCAAAAGCATTTTTTAATTCTGTTGAAACATCTTCATTGTCTTTGATGTGAAATGCCATAAATCTGAAAGTAAGATTGGACATTTGGTTGAAAAAGACATTGAAGTTATCCCAGTCCTGATCGTTTTCAAGGATATGAACAGCGGCATTTTGTATAGAATGACTGTGTGCTAGAAAACTTTTGATCGTATCTATATAAGATTGATGAGCTGGATTTTCTAAGGTTTTTTGTGAAACATATGCTTGAAGTTGCTCATTGGTTATGTCTTGAGGAGCTACCAATAGATTGGCAAAATTGTCTTTTTGGTCTAAAGGAAAAATAGCATCATCAGGAAGATTATCTTTGGAAAAGAAAGGATATAAATCTGATATAGAAATACCATTGATGTTGGTTTCTCCATGACTTGCCCAACAACCTACCTGATGAGCTTTTAAGCCTTGTTCGGAGACAATATTCCAAAGTGTTTTGGCTTTTCGAGATGATACCGTAATAGGTTGGGCTTGTTCCTGTAGGATGGTCGCAAAGTTGGTGGTCTGGTGTTTGGCTGGAATTTTGCCTGTTACCATTGTATTCCAAGTGGCGGGAAGGGTGGGAGGGTCTAAAGTACCCATAGAGGCTTTAGTCCCTTCTGTCACTAATTTTTGTAGGTTGGGTAACTTGTTATCTTCGATAAGGGGATCAATCACTTTCCAATCGGCTGATCCCCAACCAATTAAGAGTACTTTTTTCACTAATCGTTTTGACATGTTGCGTTATTTTGTATTTTCTTCAGTTGATGTTTCGTTGTTTTTTTTGGCTTCTTCATATTTTTTTTGAGAGGCTACCAAGTCTCGCTTTTCCCTCCAAAGCTTTAAGCCAATATGTCCTAAAGCTAGTAAACCCAAAGAACCTTCGGCAGGAATTTCGTACTTATCGCCTGGCTGATATTGTGATTGTTGGGGAGTCTGATTTTCATTTTTATTCTCCATGATATAAGAACATATATTTAATTTAAAAATAAAGGTATTTAACAAAATTAGCTAAAATTTTACAGAATCAAGCAGCTTGCCCTAGGTATTTTAACTCATTTTGTTGTATTGAGAGGAGAGAAAGCCTGTTGTTTATTGTCAATCTTAAAACTGGTGCTAAGAAGTCCAGACCTCAACGATCTAGCCCCGATAGAAGTGGTATCACCAAAGTGTGTTGGCAAAAGGGTTTGGGGGGCTTGGTGATAAGAACGGATAGCGGGACTTTGTGTAACGACAAAGCACCGAACCTTTCGCTCCAAAAAAGAATAAAAAAGGTGCAAATTATTTAAATATGTCAAAAAAAGCTCTAATTTTGTAGATTATGAAAAAAAACTTATACTTAACCCTGTTATTTTGCTTGAGTTTCTTGGCTTGTCAAAGTGACTCCAGTACAGAACAGAATCAAGTACAAGCAACACAGCCTACCCAGAAAATTGAAAATACCACTTCTACCACAGAAGTAACAACAACCAACTCAACTAACACTAAGACAGGAACTATCACAAAGGAAAAGCCAAAATCAACTTTTAATGCAGGAAAAGCCAATAAATTAGGTTTACAATTTGGTAAAAGATATTGCAAATGTATGAATGATGGTGGACAATCTGCTAAGTGTGAAGAGACCATTTTGAAAAGCATGAAGAACATGGAAAAAGCCATTGATCCTAGAATTATGAAAGCATTGCAACGTGCCTATGATACAGGTAAAGCTAATTGTAAATAGTTTATATTATATTATTTTATTTTTTGTTCCCTAATTATCATTTAACTACTCACCTCAAAAAAGCTAATTAATCAACTTCTTGACTAAGATACTTGTATAAAGAACGACACAATTCTATTACTGTATTAGTTCAGTGTTAAAACAACATTATTTTTTTTATTAAGTCCTTTTTTTTACTAAAAAATCCCTTCAAAATACATATTTTTACACATCCATTTTGGAATAGAAAGCTATGATTGTGAGAGAGTTATGACACTTTTTTGACAATTGCATCTTTTTTTTACTTGTAAAAGCCTGTATTCTAACAATATAAGACTTATATAGATTATTTAATAACTAAAACTAAAAAATAAACCTTTAATCTTATGAAAAAAAATTTATTTAT
>JAHDBB010000241.1 GCA_020630635.1 Chitinophagales bacterium | reverse complement strand
TTGAAACGATTTCCCCTTTCTTTAGATATAAAAAAGGCAATTGGCAGGCTTAGATGGGTTTCCTTTATTTTTTACACATTGGGACGTAAAGGGATGGTTGATTTTTCATTATTCGACAACCCCGTCTTATGTCCCTAAAAAAACGTCCCATCGTCCCAAACCACGAACAGAATCACAAAAACGTCCCGTCGTCCCAAAAGCAAGAACTGAACCAAAACGTCCTCTCGTCCCTCCCTTCAAACATTGTGTCCTTGCTTGTATAGACCTGATAGAAGTGGTATTCGTGTTGAAGCGTTGGCTACCAAAAAATTAGCCACACGAATAAGAACGGATAGCAGGAAGCCCCGTTGCGACGAAGCTCCTTGCTAGTCTCTCCTAAAAATCAAAAAAAGATTAATAACGAATTTCGACATTTCCGATAGTCGCTTTATTCATAATCCAAGCATCAAAATCAGTCACTTGAACGGTTCCATCTAAAGTACCGTCTGTTGAGGAATAAACGTTTGTTTGAGCAGGATTGAAGATCCAAGCATCATAATCGGTAAGTTGTATAAGACCATCACCATTGTAATCTCCTACTCGCAATAAAGCCTTTCCATCGACGCTCGCTACTTGTTGACTAAAACCTAAAGCGTTTTCTGTATCTGTCGTAAAATCGTAAGTCATTTCGATCCCACCATCAACCGTATGTGTACTTAACACATCTAAATGATTTCGGTGACGAATGGCGATACGATAAGGAGCCGTATTAATCAGGTTATTAAAACGTAGATTCTCACCGTCTGTTCCAACGACTCTTCCATCATTGAGTAAAATACCTGCTACTTGTTTCACCATTTCCGTTCCTGGATTACCTGTCACATTCGGCAAACCATATCGTATTTCCACCAATACCCAATCGACCATATCCTCCGGGATACTGGCTAAATTTTCGGTTCCATCATAAAAATAAGGAGCTACATTATAAGGTTGATTCAAAGGCAACACATCCGTCATAAATGCATTCATTCCTCCGCTACCATCATAGGCTCCTTCCAAAAAGACTTTGAGCGATAAGTCAGCCTCTGCAACCGTAGAACAAGCAGCCGAACAACTTTCAAAAACTTCTTCTACCGAATTACATCCTTCATCATTGCTGCTGATAAAGCTATCTCCTTTGACGATATCTTCGAGGCACAATCCCATACAACAGGCTTGTAAGTCTGGATTTCCTTGAATGGTTAGATGTCGCCCGATAGAGTCGATAGATACCATTCCTTCTAAGCTTTGTAGATTGGTATTGCCTTCAATAAAGACATCTCGTCCGACATGTTTCAGCTTAGAAAAGACATCTAAATTTTCTAAAGAATAGTTATTGATAATTTTTAAATCCTTACGCATATGGTCTAAATTACTTAAACCACTTATGTCATATAATGCTGGATTATTTCTAATTTCTATATCTGTAATGGAGTATCGAAAACTTGAAAGACCTTGTATGGTTTCTAAGTTGTTATTATAAGCTATTCTAAATCTATTTACTGCAAAGTTAAGCTTATTGATACCATTAATAGCTACCAATCCGCTATTAGAACGGATATCAATTGTTTTGCAATAAGTAAGATTGTTAAAGCCGTCAATAGTTAAGCCTAATTCACTATTATTGTTAATATCAATTTTCCCGGTAGAAATAGATTCTAAAGAAGCAAATCCATTGATTTCTAAAAGTTCTCCGCTATTTTGAATGGTGATACCTGAATACATCTCTTCTATGGCATTAAAGCCATTTATAGACTTCATACTAAAATTATGTTCTATTTCCATAGAACCACAATAAGTCAGATTAGGAAAATCATCTACTTGTATTTCTAATAAAACACTATTTAGATTAATTTCTAGTTTACCATTACATCTTTCAAGGTTTGGAAAGCCATTAACATTATTTATAACATCATTACCTATAATATATAATGCTCCTACTCTATTTAAGTTTTGAAATCCTTCTATAGTTAATAAAGCATCATTTTGAAAAAACATCAATGCTTGTGATACAAAGAAAAGAGACGGAAATCCTGTAATATTTTGAAGGCTACCATTATACCTAATCCAGAACCAACTATTGACTCTATTCAAACTTGGAAATCCACTAATGTCTTCTAAACTATTGTTATCCTCAATTTCAAATTTTCCTCCTATGTATTCTAAGGCTTGAAATCCATCTATGACTTCTAATGAAATATTGGTATCAATGATGAAGCGACCTGTCAATGAATCTACTTGATTGAAGCCACTAATGTTGTATAAGTTAGGGTTTTCGATGATGTCGATTCGTCCCATACTTTGAACATTGTCAAAGGTGTTGATGCTTGTCAAACTGGGATTTTCTAAGATGTCGAGTGCTATTAATTCACTTAAACTGTCAAAACCTTCGATGGCTTCTAACATTGGGTTGTTAATGATTTTGATATTTCGGATAAAAATACTGTTGGTCAGTCCTGATATGTCGTTAAGGATTTCGTTGTTTTCGATCCAAAGGGTTCCATCTATTAATTGAATGCCTTCGAGTCCAGAAAGGTCCGTTAAGACTGGACTATCTTGTATATATAGGTCGCCTGCTACTACTGTGATATTTTCTAAACCTTCTAAGTCGGCTAGTAGGTTATTTTCTACGACTTTTAAATCACCTCCTATACTGGTGATATTTTCTAAGCCTTCTATATCTGTCAATGCATCATTGCGGTAAATGACAAGATTACTTCCAACATTGGTCAGGTTGCTCAATCCGTCTAAATCAACTAAGGCATCATTATTAATTATTTTTAATTCACTGCCAATACTAGCAAGGTTACTCATTCCTTCTAAGTTGGTCAAAGCAGCGTTGTTGGCAAAGGAAAGGATTCCTCCTACCTCATTGATATTGATAAGGTCATCTATGTTGGTTAACAATTCTGTATTATATATAGATAGATGTCCTGTGATGCTTTCAACTCCTGATAAGGCTTCTAAGTTTTGTATATCTGCGCCTGTGATTATCAAATTTCCTTGTATTTCTGTACAAGCATAGTCTAATAGAAAATTATCTATTTTGGCTTGAGAATCTAGTGTGATGTTTTGGTCACATTGTCCATAGGTATAACTGTAAAGAATACTGAAGAGTAGAATAATGATTAATGTTTTGTTCATTTTGAAATATTTTATAAAGCAATAGTGTTCATTTCTTACAATGCAATTTTGAGTAAAATGCAAGTAGGTTTTTCAAAATTAATGGTAAAAAAGGTTTTACGAAAAAACAATTAGAGCGGTTTATTGCTATCTAAAATGAATCTTAAAAGAACAAAATTTTGATAATCAGCTTCTTTTGATTGAATGATTTGAGGAAATATTGGATTTTGCTGGTACTAAGAAGTACTTGCCACAACCATCTAGACCTGATAGAAGTGGTATTCGTGTGGAAGGCTTTAGACCACAAGTCGAAAAGACTTGCGGTAGAAGGTCACACGAATAAGAACGGATAGCAGGGAGACCCGTCACGACGAAGCTCCTTGCTAGTCTCTCCTAAAAATAAAGTTAACTTTAGTAACGAGAAAAAAATAACTTCCGCATTTGGTAGCGATCTTTTGAGTCAATATTGCGTTGAAAAGCCTCGTCGTAGCACTGCTATGACTATGTTTTTCGCCTTATCTTGAATCAAAATCTCTTTTTCCGAAATGCTGGACTTATTTTTTAATCGTTACTTAAATATTTTGATAGGCTTTTAGACCTTCAGCCAAACATTCTACTGCCTTATTGATGTCATCTTTGTTGAGGACATAGGCGATACGTACTTCTGTTTTTCCTAAGCCTTCTGTCGAGTAGAATCCTGAACCTGGTGCCATCATTACAGACGCTCCATTGTGGTTAAAAGTTTCTAACATCCAGCGACAAAAATGATCGGTGTCTTGAACAGGCAATTGTGCCATGACGTAAAAAGCTCCACCTGGAGTTGGACAAGTTACTCCTTCTATCTCATTGAGCTTTTGCACCAATAAATCTCTTCTGGAAATGTACTCTTTGACGACTTCTTCAAAATAAGAGGCTGGCACATCTAATGCACCCATTGCACCAACTTCACTAAAGGTGGGAGGACTCAAACGGGCTTGGGCAAACTTTAAAGCCGATGCTATAACTTCTTGATTTTTAGTAATCAATGCCCCTAGTCTTGCACCACAAGCACTGTATCTTTTTGAAGTAGAATCTATGACAATGGCATGTTGTTCTAGTCCTTCTAGGGTCAAAACTGAATGGTGTGTGCGACCATCGTAAACGAACTCTCGATACACTTCATCGCAAAAAAGGAAAAGGTCATGTTTGAGTGCAATGTCTCGTAGTTGCTCTAACTCTTCTTTGGAATAAAGATAGCCTGTTGGATTGCTTGGATTACAAATAAGAATGGCTTTGGTCTTGGAGTTAATCAATTCCTCAAAGTTTTCAATGGAGGGAAGCGCAAAACCGTCTTCGATACTGGCCGTAATGGGTCGAATTTTGATATTTCCTGCTTTGCTAAAGCCATTGTAATTGGCGTAAAAAGGCTCTGTCATAATCACCTCATCTTCTGGGTCTAAGCAGGCAAATAAGCCAAAAAACAGCGCTTCTGAACCGCCTGTCGTGGTAATTATATCATCTGGACTCAATGTAACGCCTACACTTTTCTGATAATATTGGGTGAGTTTTTCTCGATATTGAGGCGTTCCTTGTGAATGAATATAGGCAAGTACTTCAGTATCAAAATTTTTCACAGCCTCCATCAATTGGGGAGGTGTTTTGATGTCAGGCTGCCCGATATTGAGATGATAGATATGCACCCCTCGTTTTTTGGCAGCATCAGCAAAAGGGACTAATTTTCGGATAGGTGAAGCAGGCATATTTGCCCCACGATTAGATATTTTTGGCATGGTGCAAAAATAAAAAAACTCCATCGTATTATATACAATGGAGTTTGATTTTTAGGTTGTTTTTAGCTCAGGAATAGAACAATAATAAATATTAATTTTCTGCTTTAATATTTTCCAATCTACTTCGTTAAAAAGCCTCGTAATAGCCCTGCTATTCCTACGTTTTTTGCCTTGTAGAGTCGAAAAATCTTTTTGCTGAAAGAGTTATATTTATTTTCTATCTATTCCTAAAAACAATAGTTATTATAGATAGCTAGTTTCCTAGTTTTCTTCTTTATTTTCAATGATTGACTTCGTTTTTACAGGTGTATCAGGTGTAGCTTTTAACACATTTCCTTTGATATATAATCTTTTCGTAGGAGTCGCTGCGTTAGAAGTGATGGTCACCGCTTTATTAAATTTATTCAAACGACCTTTTGTGTTGTAAGTTACTTTGATACTTGCCTTGTCACCTGGCATTACAGGGTCTTTTGGCCAATTGGGAGTAGTACAACCACAAGAAGCTTTTACTCCTGTAATTATCAATGGTTGGTTTCCAATATTTTCAAATGTAAATTCATGGTCATACTTAGGACCTTCTTCTAATTCACCGAAATCGTGAATTTCTTCATCAAATTGCATAATAGGCTTATCTGTCTCTACCATTTCACCCTTTTCATCTTCAATGATATTGCCTGTTTTGATAGCATTGTCATTAAGTTTTTTACCTTCTTTGACTTTGGTAGAAGTATTTTTCTCTACTTTTTTAGCATCTTTGATAGATTGTGTATTTTGTTGGGCTTGTAGTGTTATGACAGAACCTATCATTACTGCAAAAATTAATAAAAACTTTCTCATAGTAGGTTAAATTTTAAATCTTTTGTTTTAGTTCACAAATGTATGGAATATGTATTGAAAAAACAATTTTTAGGGGTCTAAAGCCTGACATTTATTTTATAAATAAATGAAACATTTGGTCTTTGAATGCTTATAAACAATACATAAGATAGACTGTTTTTAAAGTCAAAAGGTTTAAAGGGCTTAACTATTTCTATATTGTATAAAAGGATGGTTTATATGATTCGTCAAATTATAGGCACAATTTAGCAAACTAACATAGGTTTTTTGTATCTTTGCACCCGAATTTGAAGCATTGAAATGAGACTTCAACAAATGTGTAAAAAACTGAATATCAAATATTAAAGCATATAATTAATAAAATTTTATCTTTCAAGAACTTTGTTAAATTAACATAATTCATATTTTAATTATTGATGTTTTGATTTTTAGGAGCAAAAGATTTCAGCTTCGTTGTTATAGAAAGTCCCGCTATTCGTTCTTATCGCTGCTCTAGCCTATCGAACAGATGCTATCTGTTCCTACAATGCCTTGCTTCACAGCGATACCACTACTATCGGGGCTAGTTGGTTAAGGTCTGGACTTCTTAGTACCAGTTTTTTGCTTCCAACAACATTATACCAAAAAATATTTTCAATAATAATGCCCAACTATGATAAAAACTAGTAAGAAAGATAAAACAACTTCCAAAATTATGTTAGATACTAAACAAATTTTACGAGATTATCGTCTGGGCTGTGAAAGTCGTCAGATGAGTTTGGCTGGACGAAAAGAAGTGTTAACAGGAAAAGCAAAGTTTGGTATATTTGGTGATGGCAAAGAAGTTCCTCAATTAGCTTTGTCTCATTTCTTTAAAGAAGGTGACTTTCGTTCTGGTTATTATCGAGATCAAACCTTTATGTTAGCAGCAGGTATCGTTAACATAAAACAACTTTTTGCCCAACTATATGCTCATCCTTCTTTGGAAAAAGACCCCCATTCAGGTGGTCGCCAAATGAATGCTCACTTCGTGACTCCTAATGTTGATGAAAATGGTACATGGTTGCCGATAGGTAAACAAAAAAATACAGCTTCTGATATATCTTCGACTTCTGCACAAATGCCTAGAGCCGTTGGATTGGCTTTGGCTTCTAAAAAATATCGAGAAATAGGAGCCTTAAAAGGTTTGAAAGATTTTTCGGACAATGGCAACGAAGTTGTCTTTACTACTATTGGAGATGCAAGTACTTCTGAAGGTCCTTTTTGGGAAGCCATCAATGCCGCAGGTGTCATGAAAATCCCAATGGCTGTATTTATCTGGGATGATGGTTATGGTATTTCTGTTCCCACCAAATATCAGACCACTAAAGAAAATATTTCAGAGGCGTTGAAAGGCTTTGAAATTGATGAACAAGGACGGGGATATTATATGTATCAGTGTGAGGGCTGGAATTATGAAAAACTACTACAAACTTATTCGGAAGGATTGGCTAAAGTCAGAGAAACGCATAATCCTGCCATTTTTCATATCACAGAAGTTACTCAACCACAAGGACATTCGACTTCAGGGTCTCACGAGCGTTATAAATCAAAAGAACGTTTAGCTTGGGAAAGAGAACGAGATTGTATGGTCAAAATGCGAGAGTGGATTTTAGAGAATAAGATAGCTGATGAGGCTACATTGGATGAGATAGAAGCAGATGCTAAAAAAGTGGTCAGTCAGGCAAAAAGAAAAGCCTGGGATGAGTTTATTAACGAAATCAAAGATGAAAGACAGGAGCTATTTTCTATTTATGATACGATCCAATCAGAATTAACAGATCCTAGTGTTTTAGAAAATGTCCGAAAGAAACTAGCCAATGAAAGAACTCCTGCTCGAAAGGATGTGTTGAAAAATGCTAAAAATGCCTTGCTTAAATTAAGAGAGCATCCCCTTTCAGAAGCCAAACAGCAACTTCTTGATTGGAAAAACCAAAAAGAAATAGAACACTGTCATTTGTATGATTCTCATTTGCATAGTGAGACATTAAATAATATCGAAAAGGTTCCCTATATTCCTCCTGTTTATAGCGATGAATCTCCAATGCTTAATGGGTATCAAGTCCTTAATGCCTGTTTTGATGCGGCTTTTGCAAGAGAGCCTAAACTCTTGGCTTTTGGGGAAGACTTGGGTAAAATTGGAGATGTGAATCAAGGGTTTGCGGGGCTTCAAGAAAAGTATGGGGAAGATCGGATTTTTGATACAGGTATCCGTGAAACAACCATTATTGGGCAAGGGATTGGTTTGGCTTTGAGAGGCTTGCGACCTATCGCAGAAATACAGTACTTAGATTACTTTATTTTTGGATTGCAACCTGTGATGGATGATCTGGCGACCTTGCATTATCGCACTTGTGGACAACAAATTGCGCCTTTGATTATCAGGACAAGAGGACATCGTTTAGAAGGAATTTGGCACGCTGGTTCACCGATTGGGATGATTTTGAATGCGGTGCGTGGGGTGAGGGTTTTGGTGCCTCGCAATATGACACAGGCGGCTGGTTTTTATAATGCGCTTCTACATACGGATGAACCTGCTATTATCATTGAGTGTTTGAATGGTTATCGTTTGAAAGAAAAATTACCCGATAATATTTATGAATTTACAACTCCTTTTGGGGTTCCTGAAATTTTGGAGGAAGGGGAACATGTGACTATCGTGACGTATGGTTCTTGTGTGCGAATTGCGGAAGATGCGGTCAACCAATTGCATGAAGTGGGGATTGATTGTGAGTTGATAGATGTGCAGTCGCTTTTGCCTTTTGATACAAATCACTTGATTGTGGAGTCGCTTAAAAAGACAAATCGTATCTTGTTTTTGGATGAGGATGTGCCTGGTGGTGCAAGTGCGTATATGTTGCAGAAGGTGTTGGAGGAACAGGATGGGTATCGTTATCTGGATTCTAAACCGATTACTTTATCGGCTAAGGCGCATCGTCCTGCTTATGGTAGTGATGGGGATTATTATTCTAAGCCGAATGCAGAGGATGTGTTTGAGGCGGTGTATGGATTGATGCATGAATTTGATCCAGTGGTATATCCGATGTTTTTTTAGTCGATAGTCGATAGTCGATAGTCGATAGTCGATAGTCGATAGTTGTAAACGAAAAAGCGAATTACGAGGTTACAATCTTTTATAATTTGGGACGACGGGACGTTTTAAAAAGGGACGGAAGGGGACGTTTCGGTTCTGTT
>JAHDBB010000240.1 GCA_020630635.1 Chitinophagales bacterium | reverse complement strand
TCACCCAACACTCAAACGCTCTCGTAATAATTTCTTTGCTCTCGAAAACTGTGATTTAGAAGTAGATTCGCTGACTCCTAAAATCTGTGAGATTTCTCTATGATCGTAACCTTCTAGCATGTATAATGAAAATACGACTCGACAACCTTCGGGTAATCCTTTGATTTCATCATGCACACGACCAGGAGCTACCTCATAAAAAGGCTGGTTATCGACTTCTTCTTCACACATCTTATAAGCCACATTCTCTATGTCTACAATCTTTAGTCTCCTTTTTTTCAAATGGTCAATACTTTTATTAATGACAATTCGCTTAATCCAGGCTCCCAGCGTTGCTTTTCCAGAATACTGAGCAATATTTTTGAATGCAGAAACAAAAGCATCTTGTAAAACATCTTGTGCGTCTTCAGAGTTACCCACCATTCTTAACACGATATTATACATCGCTTTATTATAAAGTTGATATACTTTATATTGAGCCTGTCGTTCTTGGCGTTGACAAGCCTCTACCAAACGTCTTGTATGGTCGCTATCGAAGTGAGAATGATTCAATTTTACTGTTTTTCTGTACTCTTAAAGTCGAACCAAAAATCAAAAGGTTGGAAAAGATGGCAAATTTTTATTTAAACCTTCTAAAAAATTGGGTATCTAAACAATTGGATTGGAATTTTTAAGAAAATAAAAAAAGCATGTCCTTTTCCAAGAACATGCTCTCCAATATTTTAAAAGCCGTCTAATGAATCATCCTCCACTCCCTTTGAAATAATCATCTGGTGTATCAAACAACACATTAAATGTCGTCAAAGATCCATAAATTCGGGTGATATATTGCTGTAAAGCGACCTTTTCTTCGTCCGCCAAATTCTTGCTCCCGTTGATTTTTTGCTCCATCACACGAAGGCGATCACGAGTCATCACAATCTTGTGAAAGAAGGTCTCAATGGGAAGTTCTTTGGGTTTTAAATCGGGGTTGGCAGGTTGTAAAGAC
Source organism: Chitinophagales bacterium (assembly GCA_020630635.1). Classification (GTDB taxonomy): domain Bacteria; phylum Bacteroidota; class Bacteroidia; order Chitinophagales; family UBA2359; genus JAHDBB01. The sequence goes on along the minus strand of JAHDBB010000240.1, from coordinate 7,982 downwards.
AGGGTTCCACCTACCCATTTTTTACCCAAATCTACCGTTCCACCATAGTCTCCCCATCTTTGTAAAATACTGGTCAACACCGCTTCTACTTCTTCAACTTTTAAGCGATTGACTTTATCTTCTACTAGATTTTCGACACGCATGCGGCTATCTAAATGTGGGATTTCTTTATCTCCACGTTGTTTAAAAAAGACGGTATAGGTACTCAAGTTTACTTCTACGACTACGCCTTTGCCAAACTCTGCATGGTAAACCTGTGTTCCAATTCCTAATAATTCTACTTCTTCAGACATAACTATAAGTTTTTAAGATTCATAATTTTTTTAGTGGTTTGTTTCTTGGTTTGGGGACGACGGGACGTTTTTTAAAATGGGACGTAAGGGGACGTTTCGGTTCGTTTCTTGGTTTGGGACGACGGGACATTTTCAGTACTTATGTAATTTTTTGCCACAAATACACAAATTTGATTTTGAATATTGTACAATAATTTATTTTATTGAAAAACAAGCGTCCCTTCACGTCACATTCGTCCCATCGTCACTTCCTCCTGTCACATTCGTCCCTTCGTCACAACCTCTGACACTAAGAAGTAGCTAAACGCAACCAACTAGACCCGATAGTAGTGGTATGCTAAACGCAGCCTTAGCCAAAAGGGTTTGCGAAGCTTTAGCATAAGAACGGATAGCGGGAAGTCCCGTCACGACGAAGCAAAATCCATTCTCTCCAAAAAATTCACTATTATCTAAAAACCAAACTTTATCGAATGCCAATATAAAAGCTGATTGCTGAAAGCTGTGGACTAACTACAAAAGGAACCAGCTATCGACCATTGACTATGGACTATCGACTAAAAATCACCCAATCGTCGCCCCATTCATTGCTCCATCGGCTGGACTAATAAAACGAAGCGTTCCATCCGCTTCTTCCGCTGTCAAAACCATCCCATTCGACTCAATCCCCATCATCTTGCGAGGAGCCAAATTCGCCACCACACAAACCTGTTGCCCCACAATTTTTTTCGCATCAAAGTGTTTGGCAATTCCAGACAAAATCGTTCTTTGCTCGAAACCTAAATCGACTTTCAATTTCAACAACTTATTGGACTTAGGCATTTTCTCGGCTTCCAAAATCGTACCGACTCGAATATCTAACTTGACAAAATCATCAAATTGAATGGTGTCTTTGACGGCTGAATATTCGATGGTATCAGGAGGCGTGGAAGGAGCAATGACGGGATGCTTAATCGCCTCTAAACGCTCCAATTGTTTGGTAATCACATCGTCTTCTATCTTTTCAAATAAAAGCGAAAACTCTCCCAATTGATGACCGTCATCTAAGAGTTCTAAACCATCGCCTTTCCATCCTAAACTGCTTGCATTTACATTTAAGAACTTCGCAATTTTGGCAGAAGTAAAAGGCAAATAAGGTTGCAATAAAATGCCAATATGATAAACGATTTGAGTTGCTGCATTCAGAATTTGACCTGTGCGTTCAGGAGCTACTTTGACCAACTTCCAAGGCTCGGTTTCAGCCAAAAAAGTATTGCCATAGGTCGATAAACTCATAATGGCTTGTAGTCCTTTTTTGAACTCATAATTCTCTAAATGCTGTTCGACTTTTTTATAGGTTTCCGAGATTTCAACCAAGACTTGTCTATCCGCTTCATGATTTCCAAAATCCGATTCTTGTAATTTGCCCTCAAAATATTTATTGGTCAATACCAATACTCGATTGATAAAGTTACCGATGTTGGCAACCAACTCATTATTGATGCGCTCTTGAAAATCTTTCCAACTAAAATCACTGTCCTTGTTTTCGGGCATATTGACCGTCAAAGCATAACGCAATAAATCCTGTTGATTTGGAAATTCTTCTAAATATTGATTGAGCCAAACCGTCCAGTTGCGAGACGTGGACATCTTTGCTCCTTCCATATTCATAAATTGATTGGCAGGCACATTTTCAGGCAAGACATAACTTCCTTCGGCTTTTAACATCGCTGGAAAGAAAATACAGTGAAAAACGATGTTGTCTTTACCAATGAAATGAACCAACTTGGTATCGCTATCTTTCCAATAGACTTCCCAATCCGTCCCATTTTCTGCTGCCCATGCTTTGGTCGCTGAAATGTAACCAATGGGCGCATCAAACCAAACATACAAAACCTTTCCTTCGGCAGTTTCCAAAGGCACTTTCACGCCCCAATCAATATCTCTTGTGATAGCTCTGGCTTGCAATCCACTATCCAACCAAGAACGACATTGACCTAAGACATGCTTTTTCCATTTTTCATCCGTTCGATTAGCCTGTTCACCAATCCACTCTTCCAACCAAGACTGCATCGCATCCAACTTGAAATACCAATGGGTTGTTTCTTTCAAAACAGGGATATTTCCGCTAATTGTTGACTTAGGATTAATCAGTTCTAACGGACTCAAAGCAGAACCACATTTTTCACATTGGTCGCCATACGCATTTTCATTACCACACTTAGGACAAGTCCCTGTAATGTACCGATCTGCCAAAAACTCCCCATGTTCTTTATCGTAGTATTGCTCTGTTGTTTTTTGTTCTAAGACCTCTCCCTTGTCATGCAATATCTTAAAAAAGTCTGCAGCGGTTTCGTGATGTAAAGGTGAAGAAGTCCGATGATAAATATCAAAAGAAATCCCAAAATCATTAAAACTATTTTTGATAATTTCATGATATTTATTGACAATTTCTTGTGGCGTTGTTCCTTCCTTCCGAGCCTTCATTGTAATGGCCACTCCATGTTCATCCGATCCACAAATGTACAGCACATTCTCTCGTCCATATTTCAGACGCAGATAACGCACATAAATATCGGCTGGCAAATACGCCCCTGCTACTTGCCCAATGTGTACTGGACCATTGGTATAAGGCAGTGCCGATGTGATGGTATATCTTGCTGGTTTCATATTATTAAATTTTTATTTCTTTTATTTTTGATTAGGAGAGAATAGATACAGCTTCGTCGTAATGGGTCTCCCCGCTATCCACTCTTATAAATGCAGCCTTATTTTAGGCAGCCAACGCTTTTGCATTTATACCGCTCCTATCGGGTCTAGTTGGTTGAATTTAGGTACTTCTTAGTGCCAGTTTTAATGTCCATAGTTTTTCCTATATCAGTAACACTATCGACTATCGACTATTGACTATTGACTATCGACTATCGACTATCGACTATCGACTATCGACTATTGACTATTGACTATTGACTATCGACTATTGACTATTGACTATTGACTATCGACTATCGACTATTGACTTTTCAAACCATCCTCCAAAATGAATTCAATGGCGTTTGTTTCTTAAAAGTCAGAAATCTACTACAAATAAAGTATAAGAAAATCAACCCGCCTATCCATAAAACATACATCCATTGTATCGCACAGCCATTTGGAAAAGCGATTCCTACGACAGCATAAAAGTATAAATGAACGATATAAAAAAACATCGCCGTCTGTCCAAATACTTTTACTGGTTTCATCCATTTTTGTTCACTCAACAGCGAAAATCCATATAATAAAATCAAATTAATTCCACAGGTTAATAAAATAAAACAAATGCTTGGTGGATATTTTATCAACGTAAAAAAGCTGATCCAATCATCATATGTGGACTTTTGAAAATTGCCCCATTCTAACAATCGAATTCCTAAAAATGCAACTATAAAAAGGAGTCCTAATCCTAAAGACCATCTATAAAATTGTTGAGGTTTTCGTTTCAACATGCTTGCCCAAAACATACCAAAAGTCGTGACACCCAACCAAGGAATGATAGGATATAAAATCATCGCTCCTTTCGACATCCCTGGAACCCACAAAAAATGTTGTAATGGATGATAAGCCACCTGTACCGCTGCCTGCGAAATATACCACCCCGACCATCCAAAACTTAATACGCTAATTAGGAATAATAAGATTTCCTTTTGTCGCCAAAAAAGTCCGCCCAACATCATACAGGCTCCTAAACCATAAAGAACTGTTGTCGGTATTAAGAAACCTCCTTCGTATAATCCTGGCAAAGCAGGAGCTTCTGTACGCACTTCATTAAAGGACATTCCTAATAACCAAGCGGGCAATTCTAAAAAGAACATAAATAGTAAAATCAATCCTCCTCTTTTCAAAAAGTACATATTTATTTTGCCCATACTCCAACCTGCTTCCAATCGCTTGTGACCAAATAAGTAGATACTCATCCCCATTAAAAAGAAGAAACCTGGAGCGCAAAGATGACTCACAAATCGGGTAAACCACCAAGCCAAAGATGGGTATGTATTAAAATCTACGCCCCACATTTCAGTAAAATGTACTCTTGCGATCATTCCACTAGCATGGTCCAATGCCATCAACATCATAATAAAGCCCCTTAATAAGTCTATACTAGCTGACCGATTCATTTTTGCGATTTATCTCACAAAGATAGAAAAATTGGTTTTTTTCTAGTCAATAGGTAAAAAATGAACAAGACTTTATTACAGAATTTAGCACCTAAAAGTAGGTTAAAATAACTGGTACTAAAAAATACAATAATAATCGCTAATAAGTTTCTTTTTATATTTTCTTTTTAGACTTTTGCAGCCACAAATCAAAAAAACATTTATGAAATTTAAATTTATACTGGGAGTCTTCCTATTGGGACAGTTTTTTTTAAATGCACAAGATAGTACGAAGGTACTTAATTTTTCTTTAGATGAAGTAGTAGTCGAAGCATCACCTTTACAACAAGATGCTTCGACCATAGGCAAACATATTACCATTATCAAGGGAAAACAAATTACAGAGATGCCAGTTGCTTCGGTAGATGAGCTGTTGTCTTATGTATCGGGAGTAGAAACACAAAGTCGTTATGGTTTTGGAGTACAAACAGACCTTTCTATGAGAGGTTCTACTTTTTCACAAGTCTTGGTTTTGGTCGATGGTATGCGCCTTAATGATCCCTTAACAGCTCATTTTAATCATCATATTCCTATTGCTTTATCAGAAATCGAACAAATTGAAGTATTGCGAGGTCCTGCGGCGGCTATTTATGGTCCTGACGCTGTTGGTGGAGTTATTAATATCGTATCCAAAACATTTAGTCGCAATCAGACGCTAAAAGATGGTTTATCGACTAGTGGTAAAATGATGAGAGGCGATCATAATTTATTAAGTACACAGGCTGGTATCTTTTATAAGAAACAAAATTTTAGAATTGGTGTAGGTATCTTAAATAATGAAGCAGAGGGTGAACTTTTAGAAAATCCTAATTATCCCAATATTGCAGAAGATTCAACTTATAATGCTTACTTCAAAGTCAAAACTGCATCTCTATCACTAGGCTATCAGCTCAAAAGATTTGCCTTAAAACTTCGGACAGCTTATGATTTTAGAGATTTTAATGCCAAATACTTCTATACTCGTAGCACTTATGATGAGTCAGTAGAACAAGTAGAAAAATCTTGGAATCAAATGAGATTGGAATATCAAGGTGTAGAAGGCTCTAGGACTACTCTAGATTTTATCTATCAAAAAACCCAAGATGATTTTATCTTCAATCCGCTATTTACGCCCAATGGACATACTACCCAATTTGGACAACTACAACTCAATCACTATCGAAATATTAATCCTAATCTAAGGATCAATATCGGTACACAATTGGATAGACGGACCATTGTAAGTAATGATAGAGGGGAGCATCAAGATAACCATGCAGGTTTATACCTTTTAACGGCTTGGCAAATGAATGAAAAAACCCACTTTAATCTGAATTTGCGAGGTGATTTTGATGCTAATTATGGATTTCAATTTACGCCTATGCTCAATGTGGCTCATTGGGTAAATACAGCTTGTAAATTACGTGCTTCTGTGGGTAGAAGTATCCGAGCAGCCGATTATACAGAGCGTTATATCTCTACCAACTTGCCTAGCTTATCGCCCAATAGAAATTTGGGTAATCCAGCACTTAAAACAGAAAAAGCACTCAATGGAGAAATGGGTTTAGACTACTTTGTGCCTCTTCAAAATAAACAAAATTTGACCTTGAAAGCAACTGCTTTTGGAAGACAATCCAACAATTTGATCGACTATGTTTTAACCAATTCTAACGACATAGACAACAATACAGCTCTTGTGGCTGATACGACCTATTTCTTTACACAAAACCTTAAAGAAGTCACCACCTTTGGTACAGAAGTAGAGTTGCTATATAATTACACTATTTCTAAAGATTGGAAGTTGAGGTTTGATGTAGGTTATACCTTTCTTCGTTCTCAAAATGATGAAGATATTTTATCAAAGTATATATCCAATCACGCCAAACATCGTATTACCTCTAATATTGGCTTGCAACAAAAATACTTTTCTTGGAGTATCAATGCCCTTTGGAAACAACGAAATGAGGATTTAGCAGAAGCGATTGGGGCGGTACTTGATCCCACTTATCTAGTGGTCAATACACAGTTAGATGTCAATCTTTATCAACAAAAAGCGTTTGCAACTTTACAAATCAATAACGTCTTTGATATCCAATATGCCAATATTTTAGGAGCCAATATGCCTCGAAGGTGGTGGATGGTCGGTATTCGTTGGGATTTATAATATGCCTTACACTTTTAAAATTAGCATTGTAGGAATAGTTTGTAACAGTTCTTACGAATGAGCCGAAACAATAATGGTACTAAGAAGTGGAGACCTTTCAAGATAGCCCTGATAGCAGTGGTATGGCTGCCCAAGCCTAGCCTAGATAGAAGGCACTTTGAAAGTGCCTTCTATCTCAATCAAGCCGCAGCCATAAGAACGAATAGCAGGACTTTCTAATACAACGAAGCTCCGAACCTTTCGCTCCTAAAAAAATAATTACTACCTTTAATATATAAAATATGACAACTTCTATGTTACTACCGCCACCACTCAAAAAAGGAGACAAAATCGGTGTTGTTTGTACAGCACGTCTTATCAAACCTGAGCAATTAGATCCTGCCTTACAACTTTTTAAAGAATGGGATTATTCCGTTAATATTGGACAAACAGTTGTCTTGAGACATCATCAATTTGCAGGAACGGATCCAGAACGTATTGCGGACTTTCAACGCATGTTGGATAATCCCGAAATCAAAGCCATTATTTGTGCGAAAGGTGGTTATGGAACTGTCCGTATTTTGGACCAGTTGGATTTTACGAAATTCCAAAAAAATCCTAAATGGATCGTAGGTTTTAGTGATATTACGGCTTTACACAGCCATGTCCACAAAAACTATCAGATAGCGACGCTTCATGCGCCCATGCCTTCGACTTATAAGTATAGTACCGATGTCGCTATCGAAAGTCTCCAAAATGCTCTTACAGGAAAAAGCCTCAATTATCGAGTAAAAGACCATCCTTTTAACCGTAATGGAAAGGCAGAAGCAACCTTAGTCGGTGGAAATCTGTCAGTTATATATAGTCTTTTGGGTAGTAATTCCGATATATCGACGGATGGCAAAATACTTTTTATAGAAGATTTAGACGAATATCTTTATCATATTGACCGTATGGTGGTTAATCTTAAACGAGGGGGGAAATTGGCAAAATTGGCAGGGCTAATAGTGGGAGGAATGACAGATATGAAGGACAATGATACGCCTTTTGGGAAAGATGGAGAAGAAATCATCGCTGAACATACCGCTGAATATGATTATCCTATCTCTTTCGGTTTTCCTGCGGGACACTGGGAAAATAATCAAGTCTTGATATTGGGTGGAAAAGCCACTTTACACGTCAAAAATAATAAGGTAGAATTTTCTCAAAAAACAAAAAAATAAAGCGCAAACTACTAAGTGAAACAACAAAAATAACTTATTCCATGTGACATTGATATTTTCCGATTTTTTTTGTTGAAAATACTCGTCATAGCCCTGCTATGACTGCGTTTTTCGCCTAAAAAATAAAAAAATCTCTTAGTCCCATTTTGGAATAGTTTATTTCTGATCTTTCACT
>JAHDBB010000239.1 GCA_020630635.1 Chitinophagales bacterium | reverse complement strand
ATGGAAAGTCCTGCTATCCGTTCTCATTCGTGTGGCTATGTTTTATGAAGCCAACGCTTCTACACGAATACCACTTCTATCAGGGCTATTTGGGCAAGGACAGCACTTTTATAGTACCAGTATTTTCAGCCTAAATCCTCCATATTTCTTCACCAAAAGACATAAAAAAGGCAAGTGATTGTATTGAAACCTACTTTCTCCCTAAAGGCTTCGAATCACTTGCCATTAAATCTACTATCGCAAAGATAGCATTTCCTTTATATAAAAGAAGCTTTATTTATTTTTTATATTTTCATATTTCATAATCATATAATATTAACTTCTCTTTCTATTTCGATACCGAACTTATCATATACTGATTCGATAATTTTCTCGGACAACCAAGAAACCTCTCTACCGGTACCTCCTCCATGATTGACAATAATCAGTGCATGTTTGTGATAGATCCCAATATTACCAAAGCGTCTTCCTTTCCACTCACCACATTGTTCGATTAACCAAGCCGTTGGTATTTTGATCTGATTTTCACTCAATGCATAATTTGGCATTTCAGGAAAACGTTTGTGTAGTTTTTCAAACTTACTTTTGGTCAATACCACATTTTTGAAGAAACTACCACAATTCCCCAATACTCTTGGGTCAGGCAGTTTATCTCTACGAATCTCACAAATAACATCACTCACACTTTGTAAAGAAGGCTTTTGTCCTTTGGCTTCCAGTCGTTCTTTAACTGCTCCATAAGACAATTCAAATTCATGCTTGTGAGCCTTGTTTAATTTTAGAATAACAGAAACGATGAAATAACGACCTTGCAAACGATTTTTAAAAATGCTATCTCTATATCCAAACCGACAAGCACTCAATGAAAAGCGTTCGACTCTTCCAGATCGCATATTAACAGCGATTAAAGATTCAAACACATCTTTGAGTTCTACTCCATAAGCACCAATATTTTGTACAGGAGCTGCTCCCACAGATCCAGGAATCAAGGATAGGTTTTCAATACCTCCCCATCCATTTCTGATACAATGTTGTACAAATTCATGCCAGTTTTCACCACCTTGTGCTTCGACCCATACACTGTCCTCATTTTCTTGAACAACTTGAATTCCTTTCATGTCGTTTTTCAGCACAAATCCTTTATAATCTGTCCTAAAGATAGTATTGCTTCCTTCTCCCAGAATACAAAAGTCTTCGGTATCTAGTGTTCGAGAAATGATCAACTGTCTTAGTGTATCAATATTGTTAATTAATTCAAAATGACGTGCTAGCACATTGACCCCAAAAGTATTATAATTCTTGAGACAATGGCGATCAGGAACTGGCTTAGATGTAGAATTAGGAAATGCTGACATAAGTAGTGTTTTTAAATGTTTTAAGTAATGATGTGATTAGGCAAAACACGTATTTTTATGGAAAAGCTATACATTATAATATAAAATATGTGTAATAAATGTACTTTCAGTGTTTAATTATAATGCTTTCTTTGGACGGAAATTTCTTGTTTTAATTACATATTAACATAAAAAAATCAGAGATTTTCCTCAAAAATCTTATTTTTTTAAATTTGAGTTATCATTTAAGGACAATCTTTGGGATTTTTATTAGAAGGAGATGAAGTTGGCGCACTTTCTTTACCCAAGATAGGAAAAAAAAATAAAAAGTTCAATTTTTCTTCAAAAGTATTTATTTATGTAAAAAAAACCACACTATTTAAATTCAAATTTATATAAAAATTTTTATATTTAAATATAAAAACATCAAAAACGCTAATAAAAACAAAAAAAACGCTAAAAACCAACTAAAAAAACATAACAAAAAAACAAATATAACAAAACACATAACAAAAAAACTAATGGTTAAAAATCTAATATCTGTTATACTTTTAAAAAAAATGCATTTTATAAAATCTCTGCTATTCATAAAGTTATCTTATTTTTTAATACCTTCCTAGTAACAAAGTAAGCGATAATTTGTTTCAATACTACTTATCACAACTGCTCTATAAGACAATAACGTTTACTCTATATTAAAATTTCCATTAACAGAAAATAGTTAAGAAAGATTTCTATATCTTCCAAAGATCTTGGGATCGTAGTAAAGAAAATATGATAATAAGTAACCTATCAATTCTGCCATTAATTTATTAGATACACTCCTATAATTGAGACAATACAACGACCTATCCAAAGTTATCAACTTACCCTCGTTGAAAAAAGAAAGGGTAAGTCGTTTCAATCGGATGGGTCTTCCCGTATGAGCCAGCAATCCGATTGAAGCGACACCTTTTTTCTTTGATTGTAAAATGGGGCAATAATGGTGGCAACCTTAGACGGATAGCCACTTTATCAATATAACTCTTTGAGGTAGAGACCGTAACGATCTAGCCCCGATGGTAGTGGTATCCCCTTTGTAGAGCAAATTCATGAATTTGCTCTACAAAGGGGATGAGAACGGACAGCGGGACTTTCCGTTACGACAATGCATCCAACCTTTCGCTCCAAAAAAATAAAAACGTATTATCCAAGATTCAATACCAATCCATCGTAAGCAATGGCAACATGGGGCGGGAGTGTTTTTGCGACTTCTTCATGCAGTCCCATTTGATGACTAATGTGGGTAAGATAGGCTTGTTTGGGAGCCAATTCTTCAATAAGGGCAAGGGCTTGTTCTAGTGTAAAATGAGAAATGTGTTCTTCCTTCCTCAAAGCATTCAAAACCAAAATCTCTGAACCTTTGATTTTTTCTTTTTCTTCTTCGCTAATAAAATTGGCATCGGTGATATAGGTAAAATTTCCAAATCGAAAACCCAATACAGGCAATTTATGATGCCATACTTTGACGGGTTGAATATCGACTCCATTGATGGCAAATGCTTCGTTGGTAATGTCATGAAACTGAATACGAGGAATACCAGGATAAGGATCTTTGGCAAAAACATAGTGAAAGACTCGTTTTATATGTTGTTGTACTTGTTCTGTCGCATACAATTGTACATCTTTCTTTCTAAAAAAATTGAAGGCTCTGACATCATCCATTCCTACAATGTGATCGGTGTGTTCATGAGTATAAAGAATGGCATCTACATCTTGTACATTGGCTCTCAACATTTGCTGACGAAAATCAGGTCCTGTATCTACTACAAAGGTATTATCTTGTATTTCGACAAGAATTGAGGTCCGCAAACGCTTATTTCTTTCATCTGTAGAAAGACAAACAGGACAAGTACAACAAATAACAGGAACTCCCATAGAAGTACCTGTACCTAAAAAAGTTATTTTCATCAAACAAAAAGTAAAGTGATAAAGGATGTACAATCTCCTCAACGATCTATTTCACCATCATGGTCTTTAAAAACGTCAAACTGTGGCTTTTTTTATTCCATTTAACAATAAATCCGTCAATTGTTGGCTAATATCATTAACACTCAATTTACCATCGGGCTTGTACCAATCATAAATCCAGTTCATCGAAGAAAATAAGGTCAGCATATAAAACTTCATGTCTATCTCCTTAAAAATACCCTGTTGAACACCTTCGTGAAGAATCCGTTCAAAACGTGTCTCATATTCATAGCGCATTTTTTTGAAATGAGTCAAGTGTGGTTCATCCAAAAAACGCCATTCATGCAAAAACACTCCTGAAGCATCCAAGTTTTTGGCAATTACCCAGATATGGGCTTCAATCGCTTTCGCCAGTTGCACATCAGGTGGCAAGGCTTTATCTAAACCATCAACGGCTTCAAAAAATTGATCTGCCAGATCAAAACAAATGGTCTGTAAGATAGCTGCTTTAGATTTAAAATGATTATAGAGACTAGCAGGTTCTACACCGACTGCTCCCGCCAAATCTCGCATAGAAGTTGCCATATATCCTCGTTCTCGAAAGAGGTTTTGGGCAACTTGACGAATTTGTATTTTTCTAGTATTTTTTTTCAAATTAGATGAAGCTAAAATCCAACAATATTATTTTTCAATATTACACTTAAAACCTAAGAAAAGCAAAGTATTGGTTCATTCATTTTCATAAGTGAACTATAAACTTTTATTCAGATTCTTATTTTTAGGAGCAAAGAGTTAAGTACTTCGTCGTTATGGAAAGTCCCGCTATTCGTTCTTATCACCAAGCCGCCCGAACCCTTTTGCCAATACACATTGGTGATACCACTACTATCGGGGCTATTTTGGAAAGGTCAGAACGCTTCACCAACTAAACTGTTTTAGAACGTAGGATTTTGATAGGAGAATTTAATCCATTCGGGACGAGATCGTTACGATCTCCACTTCTTAGGACCAGTGAAGTACTCAATGAAAAAAGTTCTTTATATAAAGAAATCGCCCGTCTCTAAAAACAAGTATTTCTGCACTCTTTCTTATTCAAAAACGACCCACTAAAAAAATCGAGCGAAAATTCAACTGATTATCAACACCTTACAAATCATATTTTTCTTTTTTTCTTTAAAAAAGTTTGTTTTATAGACAGATAAGACTATCTTTGCACTCAATTTTAAAAAAATTAAACAAAAACAAGGTGAATACATTAAGTTACAAAACCCAATCTGCCAGAAAACAGGATGTCAAACGTGAATGGCATTTGATTGATGCAGAAGGTCTAGTACTTGGTCGTCTATCTTCACAAATTGCTCACATATTAAGAGGTAAACACAAGCCATCTTATACTCCACATGTAGATACAGGAGATTATGTGATTGTGATCAATGCTGACAAAGTTAGACTTACAGGTAAGAAAATGACAGACAAACAATATGTCCGTTATACTGGTTATCCAGGTGGTCAACGTTTTGCGACACCACAACATCTTTTAGAAAAACATCCAGAGCGTGTTATTGAAAAAGCGGTAAAGGGGATGCTTCCCAAAAATCGTTTAGGTCGTCAAATGTATAAGAAATTATTTGTCTATGCAGGAGACCAGCACAAACATCAAGCTCAAAAACCTCAAGAATTAGAATTAAAATTAAAATAGTAAGACATGGAATATACCAATGCAGTAGGTAGAAGAAAAGCGTCTGTTGCTCGTGTTTTTATCAAACCAGGCACAGGCAATATCACCGTCAATAAAAGAGAGTTGAGCGATTATTTCTCTGTAGATATTCACCGTCTCGCTATGACGGAGCCACTTCGTATTCTTGGAGTTGAAGACCAGTATGACATCAAAGTCAACGTAAGAGGAGGAGGAGTCAAAGGACAAGCGGAAGCAGCTCGTATGGGCTTAGCTAGAGCTTTGGTCAAAGAAGCCCAAGAGCAAGGACGTACCATTATGGAAGAAAGAAATGGTCAAGAAGTAGAGTTAAATGAAGTAAAAGTTGCTCTCAAAAACGCCAACAAAGCGATTTTGACTCGTGATGCTCGTAAAGTAGAACGTAAAAAACCAGGTTTGAAAAAAGCCCGTAAAGCAACTCAATTTAGTAAACGTTAATCCCTTTTTTGAAATTTAATACTATGCCAGATATAAATAACAAAGCGTTATTGGATGCAGGTGTTCACTTTGGACATCTACGAAAAAAATGGAATCCTAAAATGGCTCCTTACATCTTTATGGAACGAAAAGGGATTCACATCATTGACTTGAACAAAACAATGAAAAGCCTTGAAACCGCTGGAAATGCTATGCGTTCTATCGCTCAATCAGGTAAAAAGATTTTGTTCGTTGCTACTAAAAAACAAGGTAAAGACTTAGTAAAAGCTTGTGCTGAAAGAGCCAACATGCCTTACGTTACTGAAAGATGGTTGGGAGGTATGTTAACCAACTTTGCAACCATCCGTAAATCGGTAAAGAAAATGCAAAGTATTGATAAGCTGATTGGCGAAGGAAGCAATCTTACCAAGAAAGAACGTTTGATGATGACTCGTGAAAAAGAAAAAATGGAGCGAGTTTTAAGTGGCATTGCCAACATCAACAGAATTCCTGGAGCAGTCTTTATTGTAGATATTGCTTTTGAGCATATTGCATTAGCTGAATCAAGAAAATTGGGTCTTAAAACTTTTGGAATGGTCGATACCAACTCTGATCCAACTTTGGTTGATTTTGCAATTCCTGCTAATGATGACGCTTCTAAGTCTATTGATTTAATCGCCAATTACTTGACAGACTGTGTCATTGAAGGTTTGGAAATGCGTAAGAAAGGTAGAAAAAATCAACAAGAAGAAGAGCACTTTGAAGAAACAGAAGAGGTGGTTGCTAAAAGAGAGAAAAGAACCAGAGGTCGCCGCAATCGAAAAGACGATGATGCAAGTGCAAATCAAGAAGAAGCTAAAAAACCAGAAACAACTGAAACACCAGAAAAACCTGCTGAATAGTTCTCTGGAACTTTTTGACAGATTCGATGGTTATGTAACTGGATTTTAGCCATGTGTTATTAACAATATTATTTTAAACAATAAAACTATAATCAATTATGGTAATTACTGCTGGAGACGTAAAAAAATTACGTGAAGTAACAGGAGCAGGGATGATGGATTGCAAGAAAGCTTTGAATGAAACCAATGGAGACTTTGAGGCAGCTATTGACTATTTGCGTAAAAAAGGGCAAAAAGTAGCTGCTAAAAGAGCCGACAGAGAAGCTACTGAAGGGGCTGTTATTGCAGTGACTAATGATGACAATTCTAAAGGTGTTATCGTTTATTTAACAAGTGAAACAGACTTTGTTTCTAAAAACGAAGACTTCATCAAATTTGCTCACTCTATTGCCAATACGGCTTTACAACACTTTCCAGAAGATAAAGAAGGATTGGGTGCATTAGAGATTGACGGCAAAAGCATCAACGACCACATTCTTGAGCAAGTTGGAAAAATCGGCGAAAAGATTGAGGTAAAAACATACGAGCGTATGGAAGGTACCAATATCGTTCCTTACATCCACGCTGGTAACAAGATTGGTGTATTGGTTAGCCTAAACAAAGGTGGTTCTGATGACATCACTAGCATTGGTAAAGATATGGCGATGCAAATTGCGGCTTTAAATGCAGTAGCTGTCAACAAAGACCAAGTTTCTCAAGAGGTGGTAGATCGTGAATTAAAAGTAGGTAGAGAAAAAGCTCTTGAAGAAGGAAAGCCTGAACACATAGTTGAAAAAATCGCTGAAGGAACACTTCGCAAATTCTTTGAAGAAAACACGTTGTTGGCTCAAAAATTTGTGAAAGACGGTTCTAAGTCAGTAGCTCAAGCATTAAAAGATGTAGACAGCGAATTGACTGTTACAGAATTTAAGCGAGTCAGTTTAGGAAAATAAAAATGATAAAAAACGAGAATTAACTTTAATTCTCGTTTTTTTTTACCCTATTTTTGCACAAAGCAGTACTGCTTGTTTTTGGTACTCCACTTAATTTTTAAGTGTTGAAAAAAAAAATGCCCATTCCTACCGCCACACTTCTTCAAAATCTCACCCAAGATACTCAACAAATTTTACAAACTACCCAATCTATTATTCTTCCTCTTTCCGAACACCAACGTACCTGGAAACCTTCTCCTAAAAAATGGGGCGTTGCTGAATGTCTCGAACACCTCAACATTTATGGTCGGTATTATCTTCCTCAAATCCAATCTGCTATCCAAAAAAACTCCCATACTTCACCCAATGAAAACTACGCTGGCGGTTGGTTAGGAAATTATTTTGTCAATTCTATGCTACCAAAAGAGCAAACGGTTGTCAATAAGATGAATACCCCTAAAGACTACAACCCTGTCAATCTTCCAATGGAACATACCAACTACCTACAAGATTTCTTAGAACAACAACAACAAATACTTAATTTATTAGAAAAAGCTCAACAAGTAAATCTCAAAAAAATAAAAATCCCCATTAGCTTATCCAAATGGATCAAAATTCGTTTGGGCGATACCTTTCGTTTTGTCATCGCCCACAACCAACGCCATTTGTTACAAGCACAAAATGTCATTCAATTAGACAATTTTCCTAAATAAAATTTATTGATGAAGTACAAAAGAATTTTACTGAAACTGAGTGGTGAGGCTTTGATGGGTGACAAAGAATTTGGAATTGACCCCAAACGTATTCAACAGTACGCCAAAGAAGTCTGTGAGATGGCTAAAGCAGGTGTCGAAATCTCTATCGTTATTGGTGGGGGCAATATCTATCGAGGTGTCAACTCGGAAGAGACTGGAATTGACCGTGTATCGGGAGATTATATGGGTATGTTGGCGACCATCATCAATGGGATTGCGCTACAAAATGCCTTAGAGCAAGAAGGCTCTTATACACGACTGATCTCGGCTGTTGAAATCAATAAGGTGTGTGAGCCTTATATTCGCCGTAGGGCTTTGAGACACCTTGAAAAAGGGCGTATCCTCATATTTGTGGCGGGTACTGGTCATCCTTATTTTACGACTGATTCTGCGGCTACTTTGCGTGCCATTGAGATGGAAGCAGAAGTGATTTTAAAAGGTACAAGAGTAGATGGAATTTATACCGCTGACCCTGAAAAGGATCTCAACGCTCAAAAATTTCAGACCATTACTTTCGAGGAGATTTATTCTAGAGGTCTCAATGTGATGGATATGACCGCCTTCACGATGTGTAAGGAAAATGATCTTCCGATCATTGTTTTTGATATGAATACGCCTGGTAATCTCAAAAAAATAATGGAAGGACAAGAGATTGGAACATTGGTCGTAGGATAGATTTTCAATCAATAAAAATGACTTAATCAATCGGATTATGGGTTCTCTCTCCGCCTAATAATTCGATTGAAACAAACCCGTTTTTCTTCTTTTAGTTGGATTATTTCTTTTAGGAGAGAACGGATTTTGCTTCGTCGTGACGGGTCTCCCCGCTATCCACTCTTATGAAAATAGCCAACGTTTTTCTAAGCCAACACCCGTATTTTCATACCGTTACTATCGGGTCTAGTTGGGTTAGGCAAGGACTTCTTACAGCCAGATTGATAGTCGATAGTCGATAGTCGATAGTCGATAGTCGATAGTCGATAGTCGATA
>JAHDBB010000238.1 GCA_020630635.1 Chitinophagales bacterium | reverse complement strand
AATATTGGATCAAAAGATCGCTACCAAATGCGGAAGTTATTTTTTTCTCGTTACTTAGTTCAGTAGTTGAGTTTCATAGGAATACCCTAACAGAATCTCCTGCTTTTATTTAAAGTCATTTCTTCCCTACAAATAATAATTATTCTTGCCCTCATCAATTGATTTGCTTTCAAAATTGATCATTATCATTTTAGGAGCAAAAGGATAGGTCTTTCATCGTAACAGAAAGTCCCGCTATCCGTTCTTATCGTCCTTGTAGAGCAAATTCAGGAATTTGCTCTACAAGGACGATACCACTGCTATCGGGGCTATTGGGTAAAGGACACAACCAAATGTGTAATCCGATTGATTAAATGATGTAAAAGCCTATTTCGTGTTTATGTTATCGTTTCCGAATTGTCTTATTGATAGAAAAACAGAATATTAGGTTTTCCAACCTAATCTAAAACCTTAAATCCTTATGCAAGACACAAAATTGTTTATGCTTTTGAGAAGCATTGATAAAAAGAATTATAGTAAACTCCTTAATTTTTTAAAATCCCCTTATTTTAACAAGAGCGAAAAAATATTGGAACTGATTAAATATATTCTCAATTATGCACCGAATTATGAGGCAAAACAATTGAGTAAAGAAGCCATGTTTAAAGCCATGTTTCCCAAAGAAAAATTTGAAGACGTGAAATTGAGACGCTTAAATTCAAAAGCCTTGAAATTAGTAGAACAGTTTATACTACAAATTCAAATGGAAGAAGATGAGCTAACACAACATCACCTAATGACTAAATATTATGCCACACATGAATTAGATTATTTCTTCAAATCTAGAATTAAATCTTGGGAGGGACTCATCAAAAAACAGTCAGGTAAAATATACTTTTTTGAAAACTATATTATGGCATCTCAAAAAGCAGAATATCACAATAAGTTATTTTTTAAAAAGATGTATATGAATACAAAAAAAGGAATAGAAGATGAAGTGGTTAATGTGATTGATGCATTACACAGTTTCTATCTTTTTGAAATGTTGAGTTTTAATTGTTTTTTGAGTCAGTTGTATAGTACATTTAATAAAAAAATAGAAATGAGTTTGCTAAAACATTTTATGGATTATTGTACAGAAGAAGATATACAAAGGCATCCAATCATTTCTTTATACTATCAATCTGTATTGCTTTTACAAAACAGAGAAGAAAAAGATTATTTAAAATTAAAAGAAGTTATACAGGATTTTGAAATAAATGAATGGAATAAATATATCTTGATGAATATGTATAAAATACTTGAAAATTATGCAATAAAAAAGATGGGAGAAGGGGAGTCAAGATATGGTCAAGAGTTATTGGAACTTTACAAGTATGAAATAGAACAAAAATTAGTGTTTGAGAATGGATATTTCTTTCCTGTGAAGTTTCGCAATATTACGATCATTGGTTTAAGAGTGGGTGAAAATGAATGGGTGGAAAATTTTATCCAAAAGTATTACCAGACTTTACCTATTAATCAATTACCAGAGTTGTATCACTATTGTTTAGGACTGGTTTATTTGAAGCAAAGACGTTATCAAGAAATTACGGATATGTTAATGACAACATCTGAGGGGAAAGATGCCTTTGTAATGTTTGACATCAAACGCTTACAATTGATGATGTATTATGAAACGGATGAAATAGATTTATTGGATTCGATGATGAATGCCTTTAGGGTTTTGGTATTTCGAGATAAGTTTCTTTCACAAGGTCCAAAAGAAGCCAACCAAAATTTTATCAATATGTTGTATCGTCTAGTTCGTTTTCAGCCCAATGACCAGACTAAAATTGAAAATATGGAGGAAGAACTCAAAAGCTCAAAATTATTTTGCAACCAAGAATGGTTGTTGGAGAAAGTTCAAGAACTCGCTCCAAAGCAAAGGCAAAAAAGTCGCTAGACTTTCTAGGTTAGGGAACATTTTAGGGATTTATAGGGTTGTAGGATGGAGTGATGTTTTTGAGCAAGGCGAGCAGGTAAATACAAATAACTGAAACGAAGAAGTTGCTACCTTTCCCAACTAGCCCCGATAGAAGTGGTATCGCCCTCGTAGAGCAAATTCACGAATTTGCTCTACGAGGGCGATAAGAACGGATAGCGGGACTTCCTAATACGACAAAGCAATAAACCTTTCGCTCCTAAAACTCAAAAACCACATAATGAACGACTACTATGAACCATTGACTATTAGACTATGGACTTTTAAATCTTTCGCTCAAAATAAAAATCCTAAAATTAACACCCCATTTAAAAAGTTTTAAGGATATTAGCGGCTGATTATTAGCGCATTAAAATGTGAAAAGTATTAATAATTAAAAAATGTATAAAAACTTGGCACTAATTTTGAAATAAAAAGACTAAAGTAATGTATATTTCACACCAGCCAAGTGTCTTAATCATATCCATATTTTTAGAAAATAGTAAGTGTATAAATTAATTTCAACCAACTATTGACGTGATAAATAACTGATTATAAGATATTTATAGCTGATTTGTTAGTTTGGTTGTGGTTGTTTATCTATTTACATAAATATCATATTATGAGTTTGGAAAAAACAATCATGGATCAGATGAAAACGGCGATGAAGGCTAAAGATGCTGGAGCTTTGAGAACTTTGCGAGCAATTAAGGCGGAGTTATTGAAGGAAAAAACGAAGGAAGGTGCAACTGGGGAATTGACAGAAGCCGATGAAATGCGTATCTTGTCTAAGATGGCAAAGCAGCGCAAGGATTCTATGGAAACCTATAAGGAGCAAAATCGCCAAGACTTATTAGACATTGAGGCTGAAGAATTGAAAATTATCCAACAATTTTTGCCAGAACAGATGGGAGAAGAAGAGTTGACAGCCAAATTGCAAAACATTATAGAGCAAAATGGCGTACAATCACCATCTGAGATGGGCAAAATAATGGGCATTGCTATGAAAGAATTGGCAGGAAAAGCAGATGGAAAGCAAATTTCTGCCATTGTCAAAAAATTATTGAGTCAGTAGTCAAAAAAACTGGAAGGTAGAGAAGCTAAGACTATCACCAGTCACTAAAAAAAGTCACTCGTCACCAGTCACTAAACATACTGACTTTTACAAGAAATGGTTTGCAAATAAACCTGTAAACCATTTCTAAAATTACACTAGCTATGTTTTTAGATATTGCTTATCTTGTCTCTCTTATATATGGCATGTATCAAGGCTTGAACAGTAAGCTGTTTGGTAACGTATTGACAGTACTCAAATACCTTTTAGCGATTGGTCTTGCACTCAAAACTAGCTACATTGCCTACTATTTTTTAGGGGACAAACTGCCTGTTGATGGAGCCTATATTCCATTGATTTCTTTTGGAGTCATGTATTTCTTGATCATTTCACTGATTACAGCACTCACAGCTTCTGCTAAAGAACAACTGAAAGTAGGAGATCCTGAAAAAAATTATTTAGGTAAAGGAGTTGGGGCGTTTGTATGGTTCTTAGTGGCTAGCTTTATCTTTAGTGCATTTATTGACTTAGGAGAACGTTCAGAAATCTTATCACCCACACTTATTGGTTCTTCTTCTATTTATCCTTATATCGCTGATATTTATCCATTGATGATGTGTAAACTAGAAGTACTGAAAGATGCTTTTGGGGCAATCATTGGATCTATTCAACAAATATTTGGTGATTTAGGTGATGTCTTGAGAGGTGATTGTTGTGGAGGCAATTCTAACTCTCCTTATCCTTATTAAGTAAGTTTTTATGGAAGCTCAAATAAAACAGGAGGGACAATATCAATATGTGGAACAAGGAGAAGGACCTGTTTTATTGCTATTACATGGGTTGTTTGGAGCATTGAGTAATTTTGAAACAGTCTTTCAATATTTTAGTGAAAACTATAAAGTTGTAATACCTCTCTTACCTATTTACCAACTACCACTTAATAATTGTGGAGTAGAACAACTTGCCGAGTTTACTCAAGCATTTATGCAATACAAGTCTTTTGGAAAAGCTACTTTGATCGGAAATTCATTGGGAGGACACATTGCTCTATTGAATGCCATTCATCATCCACAGACCGTTGAATCATTGGTATTGACGGGCAGTTCTGGACTTTTTGAAAATGCTTTAGGTGATACTTATCCCCGTCGCCACGATTATGAATATGTAAAAAAGAAAACGGCTGAAACCTTCTTTGATCCTTCTTTGGCAGACAAAGCATTGGTGGATGAGGTTTTTGATGCCGTCAATGATAGAGAAAAAGCACTACGAATTATCAAATTGGCTCGTTCTGCCATTCGCCAAAATGTAGGAGAACACTTACCCAATATTAAAATTCCTACGTTACTGGTTTGGGGCAACAATGATGTCATTACGCCTCCTTTTGTTGGAACCGATTTTCACGAAGCCCTGCCACAATCCGAACTACACTTTATCGACCAATGCGGTCACGTTCCTATGATGGAGCATCCCCAAAAATTTAACGTACTTTTACACGCTTTTCTCAAAAAAATAGAGAATAGCTGATTTTTCAATGACCATCCTTTTACAAAATGCTACGACTTCAATTAATCTTATTATTCCTTATTCATTTACTTTTATTAAGCAGTTGTTCACAATTGTCTAGTTTACAGACAGGACGAACCTTAGGAAAAAATAACAAACAAATAGGAGCTTTTACGACAATCTACGGCTTACACGAAGATATTTCTTCGGGTGGAGAATTGGGCTCATTGGTATTGCCACATGAAGCCATTTGGGGACAATATGGTGTAACAGAAAAATTAGATCTGGGTATTAAAGTGTCCACAGGAGCCAATATCAGTTTATTAGGTAAATACCAAATAGTAGGAGATCAATCCTCCAATTGGGCAATCAGTTTAGGAGGCAATGCCGAGTATCAATTTGCAGGAACCGAAAACTTAGTTTTCAGAACCCACCTACCCTTATACATTTCCTATCATCCCCAAGACCAATGGGGAATTTATGCGACTCCTCGTTATATTTATCAATCTGTTTCCAATGACGCAGCGACCCATTTTGGAGGAAGTGCCATAGGCGTTCAACGTCAATTCAATGAACGATGGTATGGAATACTAGAAGGCAGCTATTTCAAGCCATTTTCTCCTAACAAAGATTTTAACAATGCTCGTATTTTCCAAGCAGGAGTCGGTTTCCAGTATCGTTTTTAAGACTCATAATAGAAAAAATTAAAACGTTATACAGACTTTATTCGTTTAAATAAGAAAGGTGCTGTCGTTTTTTTGATAATTATTAAAAATAAAACGATAGAAGCCTTACTTTTTAAAAAAAGTTTAGTCACTTTTGTCAAGGAAAGCAAAAACAATTGATATATACATAAAGGCATTTTAATTTTAGATTTTTCAAAAAATCACTTGACTCCTCAATTTTACTCAATCCCGCAAGTCTTTTTGACTTGTGGTTATAAATGCAGGAAAGTCTTTTCGACTTTCGGAATCTAAAAGTAGTTTGCCGTTATGTATACAACATTTTTTACTAGACTTGCTTTTCTCAAAAAAGAAACACACATACTTTTATGATAGCTCAAAATCTTATCAGTCAAGATATAATCCCTTTAGATATAAACGAAACAGGAAATAGTGCTTTAAACAAAATGACCGAATATGGTGTACGACATTTGCCCGTCATCAAAGAAGGCATGTATCAAGGAATGGTGGCAGAACACGAAATTATGGACATGCCCATGTTAGAAGACCCCATTTCCGAATTGTACATGGGAGAAAGTCGTTTGAGTGCTTATAAGTTTGACCACTTCTTTGATGTCGTCAAAAAAATGAGTACCAATTCCATTTCCTTATTACCTGTGGTCGATGACACCAATCTATACATTGGACTTATCACCAAAAAAAACATCCTCAAGTATTTAGCCAATATCAATGCATTCAAAGATCCAGGCGGAGTCATTATTTTAGAACTGAATGTAGTCGATTATTCGATGGTGCAAGTCGCCCAAATCGTTGAATCCAATGATGCCAAAATCTTAGGAGCTTATTTGGACATTCCAGGTACATCCAAAAAGATGACCTTAACCCTCAAAATTGATAAGTTAGAATTGGATACCATCTTAGCCACTTTTGAACGTTTCGACTATGAGATCAAGGCCTCTTATCGAGAAGACCTTTCAGAAGATTATTTACAAGACCGTCTAGATTCTTTCTTCAAATACCTCAATATCTGATAACCAACCACAGCAAAAAGTATTATCTTTGAAACGTTTTTGCAGAAAACGATTTTTAAAAGTGACAGGGGACAGTTTATAATGACTTTCTCTTCATTTCGTGATTTTCTATTTTTGGAGAGAAGGGTTTGTCTTTCATCGCAACGGGTCTCCCCGCTATCCGTTCTTATTCGTGTTGCCAAGTTTTAGGCAGCCAACGCTTCCCACGAATACCACTACTATCGGGTCTATTTTGCACAAGATTTACCCTTTACAAACTGAATAGTTAGTCACCAGTCACTCGTCACCAGTCACTAACCACTAAAAAAACGATGAACTTCAAACGCTTCATAACGGTCAGTTGCTTATTATTGGTGATTCATTCCCTTTCGGCTTCTTCCTTCTTAGAAGACACCTTCATTATCATTCAAGACCTAAAAATACAGGGCAATAAAAAAACCAAAGAAGCGATTGTTTGGCGAGAGTTAGATTTTCAAAAAGGAGATACTTTATTACTCGACAATTACGAAAAAAGAATCCAACGCAACTATACCAACCTATTAGACACCCATCTTTTCAATGAAGTCCAGATAGATACCATTCACAATGAAGCGCATTTTTATACCATTCAAGTTACAGTAGAAGAACGTTGGAGATTTTGGCCTTGGCCCGTTTTTGACATTGTTGACCAAAACTTTAACGTATGGTGGAAAGATCATCACCACGACCTAGACCGAGCCGTTTACGGGATTACTTTCCACCAATACAATTTCAGAGGACGCAATGAAGGATGGGATTTAGACACCCATTTCGGTTATCGCCGCAAGTTTCGTTTTACCTACAATATTCCTTTCATCAATGCCAAAAAAACATGGGGTTTAGTCACCAGAGTCGGTTATACAGACAATTGGGAGACAGCCTACAATACCGAAAACAATAAGCAAGTATTTCTAAGAACAGAAGGCAAGGTTATTAAAACAGTAGGAGCTGCTTTGACCTTCCAATACCGCAAGCATTTATATGCAACTCATTATTTCCACACCCGTTTTCATCAAGTCAACATAGCCGACACTTTAGCAAGCCTAAATCCCGATTACCTCTTAAATCAACAAACACAACAATCATTCATTGGTTTAGTTTACACTTTTGAGTACGACTTTAGGGATTTAGAAGAGTATCCATTGAAAGGTTATTATTGGAGAGTAAGTGTCAAAAAGGAAGGAGTCGGTATTTTCAAAGACCTCAATACCTTACAAATCGAAGGCAATTATTCCCATTATTTTCAAATGAGCCAAAATGCTTACTTTGCAGCCAATATTAAGTATCGTAAAATTTTTGGAAGGGAAATACCTTACTATAATAGCCTCCGAATAGGCTTTGGGTCCAATGACCTTAGAGGATATGAACTATATGCTATTGACTCTCAACAGTACTTATTTTTGAGAAGTCATGTTCGTTATCGTCTTTGGGCTCATAGATTTCCACATCCTCTTGGTTGGAAAAAGGGTAGAAAATTTGGAGTCAATGTTTTTATTCGTTTATTTGGAGATATTGCTTGGACACAGGATCGTTTTTTTATACATCAAGAAAGCGCCAAAGAAAATCATCTAAATAATGGAAATTTGAGCGCAACGGGATTGGCTTTCGATGTCTTAATACGAGAAAATGTATTGGGATCACTAGAATATACCTACAATCGTCATGATAAACGAGCAATTATTTTCCTAAATTTTGATTTGAAATGGGATAAGTGGAGTAAAATTTAATAAGGGCTTGGACAATTTTTGCAAAGCGAGTATAATATAATTATGACAAATCATTAGTCATCGTAAACAAGACTTGTAGGAACAGATTGCATCTCATTAGTCATCGTAAACAAGACTTGTAGGAACAGATTGCATCTGTTCTAACGTATGAAATGCAAAAACTGGTGGAGAGCCATTTAATTAAGAATTAAATAGATAACCTTATGAAAGTTGCCATCTTTGGCAGAGTCTTTAAAGAACAAGACAGGGATTTGATTCAAAATCTGTTTCAAATTGTCAACCATCTGGATATAGAGACTTTGGTATATACGGCTTATTTGGAGCAAATCCGAGCCAACAAAATTAGTGTACCTGCCAATATTGAAGCATTTGAAAGTCTTGAATTTAGTGAGCCAGACTTATTAATGAGCATTGGTGGAGATGGGACTTTGCTGCAAACATTGGAGTTCAATAAAAAAGGACTGATTCCTGTATTGGGGATTAATACGGGGCGATTGGGCTTTTTGACCAGTATCAATCGCAATGAGATACGAGCGATGTTTCAAGCCATTGAAGACAAAGCGTATTATCTTGAAAAAAGAACCATGTTGGTGGTCAAAAGTACAGAAAATCTCTTCGGTGATTTGAATTTGGCATTGAATGAGTGTACAGTCCTAAAGAGTGATTCGACTTCTATGATTACCATTCATACGTATATTGATGGGGAGTTCTTGACCTCTTATTGGGCAGATGGATTGATTATTGCTACGCCAACTGGATC
The DNA here is from genome assembly GCA_020630635.1 of Chitinophagales bacterium. Taxonomy (GTDB): domain Bacteria; phylum Bacteroidota; class Bacteroidia; order Chitinophagales; family UBA2359; genus JAHDBB01. Next base: position 282 of record JAHDBB010000238.1, on the reverse strand, counting down.
GACAGGTTATTCATTGAGTTGTGGTGGTCCTATTTTGATTCCCAATGCTAAAAGCCTTGTGATGACTCCCATTGCGCCTCATAATTTGAATCTACGTCCATTGGTGGTTGCAGATGACAAAGTTATTTCTTTGAGAGTAGAGGGACGTTCTGACCATTTTTTGTGTACGATGGATTCTCGTTACTTTCCTATCAACTTTTCTACAGAATTGACTGTCCATAAAGCACCTGTGAAGTTAAAAATGCTTCGATTGAAAGATTATAGTTTTTTAAGAACCATTCG
>JAHDBB010000237.1 GCA_020630635.1 Chitinophagales bacterium | reverse complement strand
CTATTTTGCAAGGTCGCAACTTCTATGCAAGAATTACTTTTGTTTTAACCCCAAACTATTAACCCATGTTCCAATACATTGCCCTTTTATTATTGGCTCTGATTTTTATTGTAGTTTTATTAAGTGTTATCTTTGGCTATTTTGGAGGCTTTCAACGTCCCAATGACCGTAAAAATATCAGTCATTTATTTGTGGAAAAAGGTGGCAACGTGTTGATGCCTCCTTTTGAATTAGAGCTACAATTGTCAGATCAAGATCAACAAAAACTAAAGGATAACGGTCTCACTATTTCTACAACCTTATCTATGGAAGGACCACACAAATATAGATTCTTTGCTCGTCCAGGAGGAGTGTCTTTGGGAACACATAAGGTTGATTTGAATAAAGAAAATGTTGCTATTTTTGATGATATCTGGATTCCAAAGCGTGTATTCAATAGGGTAGAAGACTATGATTTTCATGTACAAGTTGATTTTAAAACACATAGTGACCCTCCTGATGAAGACTTAGAAGATGGATGGCGTATGGCAACCTATATCAGTTTTTGGGATAGTCATATTTCAAAAGCCTATGGCAAAAGACATGTGAAAAAAGTAGGCTTTAAGGATGTACTATCAGATGTTTATATTGAAGCATTTGATCATGGACAATTATATGAGTATCGACATTGGAAGCAAAGCAAAAAAAATGCTTATATTAAGGGAAGAAAAGTGAATGATTTTGTTTGGTGGTTGCACCAATATAGCGGTGTTGGAAAAGAAGAGTTGGATAAGACCTTTGCAAAAGCAATTCATAAAAGATTCTATGAGGATTGTAAAGAAAATGATACCAAAGTCTTAGTCAATTTATTGGGAACTCATCAGGCTCAATGGTTTATAGAACGGGGAGAATTTGCTTTGATACACACCAATTTTGTTTTTGAAAATGACTTGAAAAACTTGGAGGAAGTGACCATGGATTTGACCTTAAAAAAGCTGGATGAGCAAAACCAAGCGTTGTTTACAGAAACGTATTATGAGGCTTCTAAAGGTGATCCCAAAATAGACTTAGAAGGTTTGAGTCCTCAACAATTTTTGGATAAGGATAAGCAAGAAATTGGTGAAGCGTGGGATGATGAGTTGGTACATTTAGCTTATCTCAATGACAAATTGATTGGTGTCTTGAATTTGAGAACAGAAATACATCCTCAAACGAAAATGAAAGAGGGAGCCATCAATTATATTGGCTTGTTGGCTACTTATCGAAATAAAGGAATCGGTCAACAGTTGCATTTGTTTGCCTTGCATCAGTTGAAAGCGTTGGGTTGTGAAAATTATTTTGGAGGTACGGAGGCAGAAAATGCGTCGATGTTGAAGGTGTTTGAAAAGAATCAGTGTCGGTTGGTGGAGAAGCAGGGAGAGTATAAGGTTGTATAATTATTGGGACATTTTGGGTGGCTGGTGACTTGTAATTCTGTTCTTGATTGTTACTACGAATACACAATTTTTGTGCTAATAAACATTTTTTTATCCTAAATTATTAACCATGTTCAAATACATTGCCCTTTTATTATTGGCTCTGATTTTTATTGTAGTTTTATTAAGTGTTATCTTTGGCTATTATGGAGGTTTTCAACGTCCTCAGGATAGCAAAAATATCAGCCATTTATTTGTAGAGAAAGATGGAAAAATCTTGATGCCTCCTTTTGAGGTTGAAATACAATGGTCGGAAGAAGCCAAAAAGAAAATTGAAGAAGAAGGTATTGAGACGACTGCTAGATTGATGTTGGGAGGACCTCATAAATATGTCTACTTTGCTCGTCCAGGTGGTGTTTTAGTAGCAGATTATGATGTGAAATTAAATGAAGATAATGTTTTGGTGTTTGATAATATTTTGTTTCCAAAACATAAGTTGAATCGAGTGGAAGATTATGATTGTAATGTTCTGCTTAATTTTTTCTTTTCTAAAAAGCCTACTAACTTAGAAGAGAATAGAGTCTATGACTTAGACGTGGGCTTTTTTGAAAAAGATATTTCAGAAGCCTATGGGAAAAGACATACTTTAAAAGGAAAAATAAGTAAGTAAATGCAAGTGAAAAAATATCAACAAGACGCTTTATACGAATACCAAGTTTGGGTAGGAGAAGAGAAAAAAGCCTTTATCAAAGGACGAAAGATCAATGACTTTGTTTGGTGGCTATATGGATATAAGGGAGTAGAAGATAAAAATATGGATGGAATCTTTGCAGATGAACTTCTCTTAGATTTTGTCGATGATTGTAGTGACAAAGATACCAAAGTCTTAGTCAATTTATTGGGTACTCATCAGGCTCAATGGTTTATAGAACGGGGAGAATTTGCTTTGATACACACCAATTTTGTTTTTGAAAATGACTTGAAAAACTTGGAGGAAGTGACCATGGATTTGACCTTAAAAAAGCTGGATGAGCAAAACCAAGCGTTGTTTACAGAAACGTATTATGAGGCTTCTAAAGGTGATCCCAAAATAGACTTAGAAGGTTTGAATCCTCAACAGTTTTTGGATAAGGATAAGCAAGAGATTGGCGAGGCGTGGGATGATGAGTTGGTACATTTGGTTTATCAAAAAGACAAACTGATGGGCGTATTGAATTTGAGAACGGAAATACATCCTCAAACGAAAATGAAAGAGGGAGCTATCAATTATATTGGCTTGTTGCCTACTTATCGAAATAAAGGAATCGGTCAACAGTTGCATTTGTTTGCCTTGCATCGGTTGAAAGCGTTGGGTTGTGAAAATTATTTTGGAGGTACGGAGGCAGAAAATGCGTCGATGTTGAAGGTGTTTGAAAAGAATCAGTGTCGGTTGGTGGAGAAGCAGGGGGAATATCAAATAGTTCATAGTTGATGGTCGATAGTCCATCGTTTTGGGTTGGGACATATCCAAGCTGTAAACCTTTCATCAGCATTGAGACTGTGCTAACTAGCCCCGATAGTAGTGGTATAAATGCAAGAGGCTTTACACCACAAGTCGAGGTAGAAGCTTGGCTGCATTTATAAGAACGGATAGCGGGACTTTCCATAGCGATGAAAGAGGAACCTTTCGCTCCTAAAAGAAATCAATTAAAAAATAGATTCACAAAATTAATTTTATATACTATGATTAAACTATCCGAAATATCGGCTAAACCGCCTGAAGGTTTGGACAAAAAAGATACGAAAAAACTCACGAAGGAGTTAGTGGAAGAATTGGAAGACTTGCAACGGGTGATGTATGCAGAAGGAAAACATTCGCTTTTGGTGGTGTTTCAAGGGATGGATGCTAGTGGAAAAGATGGAGCTACTCGTAAAGTCTTTGGAGCCATCAATCCTTCTGGATGTCGAGTGCATTCATTTAAGAAACCAACCGATGAGGAATTTGCCCATGATTTTTTGTGGCGAGTTCATAAAGTCGCTCCAGCCAAAGGAATGATTCAAATTTTTAATCGATCTCATTATGAAGATGTGTTGATTCAGCGAGTGCATAAATGGATTGATATGGACAAAGTGCACAATCGTTATGAGCATATCAATAATTTTGAAAAGTTGCTACGAGATACAGGAACACAGATCTTGAAATTTTATCTGCATATTTCTTTTGAGGAACAGTTGATACAATTGAAAGAGCGTATGACAGAACCCGATAAGCATTGGAAGCACAATGATAATGATTGGAAAGAACGGGAACATTGGGATGATTATATGCTGGCGTATGAAGATTGTTTCAAGCATTGTAGTCCTGACATTCCTTGGACTGTTGTGCCTTCTGATGATAACTGGTATAAGGAGTATGTGGTGGCGAAAAAGGTGGTGGAAACCTTGCGAGGGTTGGATATGAAATATCCGCCTTTGGATACAGAAATGGAGGTATAAATACTTCTTGTTGACCCGAACCACTAAAACCTATTTTTTATGCAGACTGCCAAAGTGTTGCGAAACAATAAAATTATTACCATTGTTTCGGTGATTTGGGGATTGGGACTTTTGAGCAATTTTTTGATTGCAGATAAATCCAATCCTTTAATCTATTTTATTCCTTGTTCCTTTTGTAGAGCCGAGACTATGACCTTTTTTCGACTGGTTAATGGTCTATTGGTCGCTATTTGTTTTTTGATAGGAACTGGTTTATTTAGAGCAAAGCGACAGCTAGGTTGGTTGATTTTGATTGCTTTAGCTTTTATTCAATCCTTGCTTTTTAGTTTTGTAGGCATCTTTGTATTGCTTACTTTGGAGTTTTGGGTTTTTACGATGGTGTTTTTGACATTCGCTTTGATCTTTATGCTGATGAGTATCCACTTATTGAATATTGAAAACCGCCAGTATTTTAAAAATGCCAACTATTTTGGAAAAGGCTTTAAGTTGGGAAAGGTGTTGAATCCTTTGTTGATTTTAGTCATTTTTGCTCTTTTATTGGCAGGAGAGTTTTTATTTTCTATGTCTTTCTTAATAGATGTGTTGGCGGAGTTTTTTAGGATGGTCGGAGAAACAGGTCGGGGAATTATACAGTTTTTTGATAGAATGTTACATCCGTATGGTCGATGATTTTGCACATCAAAAAACAAGCAAAAATAGAAAGGGTGAGTCACATCAAGCGACTCACCCTTTTTTTCCATAATTAAATTCTATTCGTATTGTATTACTTCTTAACGACGTAAGAAAGAACCCAATAATTTCATACCGATTCCAGCTACATCATCTAAGATTTTACCATCGTTATCAGCATCCAATAATCTTTTAACAGCGCCCATTTCTTTTGGAGCTTCTTGTGTAAATTGCTTGTTAGAGTTTAATAAAAGACTAGCTAATCCACCGACATCTAAGCCTTGACGACGTTGTTGTTGCCCTAAGGTTCCTAAAAGCATTGGAGCCAACATTTGTAAAATTTTGCTAGTTCCTTGTTTGGTTGCGCCATTGGCTTGTCCAATAGTTTCCTCAACAGCCTCTCTTTTAGATCCTAAGATGTGTCCTAAGATACCATTTCCTTCTCCTTGTTCTGGTTGATTGATAAGATCACCCAATTGACTAAGGACATTTCCATCATGCTTCTTGTTTTGAAGAGCTTTGAATAAAGCAGAAGCACCAGATTGGCTTTGAGTATTATTGGTCAATGCGCCCATCAATAAAGGTAACGCACTAGTGATTACACCTTTAGTAGCATTTGGGTTTAATCCAGCAGAACGGCTGATTTGTTGTACAACTTCGGGTGTTAGTTGTTGGCTAATTAAATTTAAAAGATTTGACATAAGTAATGTATTATGTTTTTAGGTTAAAATAACTTCATTATTTGGACGCACATTTTAAAAAAAGATTACATGCTTTGCCCAAATTATTTAATAATATATAAGATATGTATTTTTTTTATTTTAATGTGATAACCTTTGGGAGGCTAATAACGTAAATAAAAGTGATTTTTTGTATTTTTTAACTAAAAAAAACTTTTATAAATTATGGCAATCCTAAAAGTAATTGAGGTTTTAGCCAATTCTTCCAAAAGCTGGGAAGATGCTACTGCTAAAGCCGTAAAACGAGCTAGTAAATCAGTCAATAACATCCGTTCTGCGTATGTTCAATCCCAAAGTGTAGTGGTTGAAGATGGTAAAGTAACCGAGTATCGTATCAATGTTAAGATTACCTTTGAAGTCAAATAATAATCTTTTATAATAGAGTTTTTGATAACTAAATCGTAATTTTTAAGAACAAAGTGTTATTTTCAGCCTGATTTCTATAAATATATAGAAATCGGGCTTTTCTTTGCGCTTTAATTACTCATATTTAGGATTTTAGGCAAAGATTAAAAATTAATAGTTGGGTAAATAGTTGGTTATAAGATATTTAATCCTCTATTCCTAAGTATTAAGACCTTGCCATCCTTTTTTAAATAACTATGGTTATTATGAATATTTGTTTATTAGCTGGTGGAGGCATTGATTTGTCCAACTCTTATGTGTTGATTATCGCTGCATCCCTGATCGTCATTTTATCTTATTTCTTCAATATTATTGCCAAGAAGACCAATATTCCTTCTGTTTTGATGCTGATAGGAACGGGGATTCTTATCAAATATGGAATGGAATCCATTGGAATTGGCGAACTCAACATCCTCCCTATCTTAGAGCTTCTGGGGATCGTAGGTTTAATCATGATTGTATTAGAGGCTGCTTTGGATTTGGAATTGAGGAAAGATAAGTTGCCCATCATCGGAAAATCTATGGCAGTAGCCTTATTAGGTTTGCTCATTTGCGTCTTTGCGATAGCAGGGATTTTTCACTACTTCTTAGAGGTCGATTACTTCCGATCCTTGATTTATGCGACTCCCTTGTCCATTATGAGTAGTGCCATTATCATTCCAAGTGTGGGCAATTTGTTGCAGGAGAAAAAGGAGTTTATGATCTATGAGAGTACTTTTTCCGATATTTTGGGGATCATGCTCTTTTATTTTCTCGTGGGTATCCACGAAAGCGGTAGTGTGAGCGGAGCCTCCGTAGAGTTTGGAACGAGCCTTTTTGGAACTATTTTCGTTTCATTATTGGCGAGTTATGTACTGGTGCTTATCTTTCAAAATATACAAGCCCATGTTAAGCTGTTTTTGTTGATAGCGATCCTGTTGTTACTCTATTCAGTTGCGAAGCTTGCCCATATGTCCCCGCTTTTAATTATCCTGATTTTTGGTATTGTTTTGACCAATCATCACCTCTTTTTTAGAGGACCTTTAGAAAAGTGGGTAAAGCCCAAAGAGATTGAGCATATTGAGAAAGACTTTTACATTATTACGATTGAAACCGCCTTTTTAGTAAGAACTTTCTTCTTCGTCATCTTCGGTATGTCGATCAACTTAAATGATCTTTTGAGTTTTGAAGCATTGATTATTAGCGGTTTGATTTTGTTGATAATTTACATCAGTCGTTACTTATGTTTACTGGCATTTGTTCGCAAAAGCGTGACACCACAATTGTTTATTGCACCCAGAGGATTGATTACTATATTACTATTTTATGCCATCCCTCATGCTTTAGAAATAGAAGACTTCAATCTAGGAATTTTACTCTTTACTATTTTAGTGACCAGTTTGGTGATGACCTTTGGATTGATTACAGACTCGACCAAAGGAGATAGTATTGGTATGTCGATTGGGGAAGATCCTGTCAGGATTGATGATGCTGGACATCATTAATGATGAGGTGTGAGTGTAAATGATGGTGCTGTTTGTTCTTTATTTTTGGAGCGAATGGTTTGTCTTTCATCGTTACGGGAAGTCCCGCTATCCGTTCTTATCACCAAGCCACCCGAACCCCTTAGCCCGTAAAAGTTGGTGATACCACTACTATCGGGGCTATTTGGTTAAGGTCTGAATCTATAGTAACTGAACCGTTTTAGAATTTAGGATTTTGATATTTGAATTTAATCCATTCGGGGCTATTTTATAAAGGTTAGAACCTATAGTAACTGAACCATTTATAGTAAAATCTAAAATCGTTTAGTTAGAGTTTTTTTAAAACGGTGGCACGACTTTTCCGAACTATAGCAATCCTATTTGAAAATGAAAAAATGTTCTTGAAATTTAATCAATCGGATTGCTGGTTCAGGTGAAGCATAGCAATCCGATTGAGAACGACCTATTTTTTTAATTATTTGGAATATTTTTTATCAGGACAAGAAACGTCTATAGCACCTATAAGTTGTTGGATTTCATTAATTTATAGATTTTTTGAAAATTTCTTGAAATCAAAAAATAGATTCTTTGCAATCGGATTGCTAAGCCCGAAAAGAAGAGGCAATCCGACTGCTTTAAAGTCGTTTAAATTACTACTTTCATTTATAGTAAAAATTTCTCAAAATTATTTAGGATGGCTATATACATAACGGCAAACTACTTTTAGATTCCGAAAGTCGAAAAGACTTTCCTACATTTATAACCACAAGTCAAAAAGACTTGCGGGATTGAGTAAAATTGAGGAGTCAAGTGATTTTTTGAAAAATCTAAAATTAAAATGCTTTTATGTATATCAACGGAGTGTCCATACAAAAATAGCCCCGATAGTAGTGGTATGAATGTACAAGCGTTGGCTTCAAAAAACTTGGCTGCATTCATAGGAACGGATAGCGGGACTTTCCAACACGACGAAGCACTCAAACTTTCGCTCCAAAAAAGAAATGAAACCAAAATAGGATGAAAAATATAATCGTGATGAGTACGATCATTTTGTTGGGAATGAGTGGATTGATGGGACAAAATAAGATCGTGAATCTACTCGAAAAAAAGACAACGGATAAAGAAAAAAATGTAGTAGTAGAGCAGTTGCATTCAGACAAACGAGCGACTTCTTTTCTCATTTGGGTCAAGGAAGGAGTAGAAGAACATTATCATGCGACGCATACAGAACAAGTGTATGTTTTGAGTGGAAAAGGGATTATGACCATAGAAGGAAAAGAGTTTTTGATTAAGAAAGGAGACTTTATCATTATTCCCAAAGGCGTTGCTCATTCTGTCAGAGTGAAGGGTCGAAAACCCTTGAAAGCCTTGTCAGTACAAGCCCCAGAATTTACAGGAAAAGATCGAATTTTTACGAAATCTAAAGATCAATAATAATGGATCTAACTTTTAAAATTGTACCTTTTGATTCCGAAGAACAAAAGGCAACCATTGGCTTACGGCATGACATTTTGCGTGCGCCTTTGGGGATGGTTTTTACAGAAGAACAATTGGCAGCCGAAAAAGACGATTTTCATTTGGCAAGCTATCAAGAAGGAGCGTTAGTTGCTTGTTTGGTCTTGCATGAAAAAGATGCGGATTGGCTCAAAATGCGTCAGGTGGCAGTCGCTGAAAAATGTCAACGACAAGGAATCGGACAACAAATGATTGAGTTTTCGCATCAGTGGGCAAAGGAAAAAGGATATAAAATCATGTTTTGTCATGCTCGTCATTCAGCCGCCGATTTCTATGAACGCAAATTGGGATATGCTATCGTTGGAGAACCTTTTGAGGAAGTGGGGATGAAGCATTTTCGGATGGAGAAGGAGTTATAAGTACCTAAACCTAAATAATCGACACATTTTATGAGGGTCTCTTTTTCACT
>JAHDBB010000236.1:4474-9087 GCA_020630635.1 Chitinophagales bacterium | reverse complement strand
TAGATAGTGAATAATGCAGCCCTATAATCTGATTTATGAAGTCAAATCACACTATATCTCGCACTTTTGAATCAACCTTCTATTAAATATATAAATTCTATTTCCAACATTATAAATTAAACAAACAATTTATGAGATATTTAGCAATACTAGCTTGTGTTATTGGAATACTATTTTGTTGGTATTTATCTGTCGCTTGTTGTTTTACTGGAGCCGCAGGTGGCGGTGGATGTGACTGGCAAGTAACAGATGGTACAAAGACAGTAGTTAACTTAGCTTCTTGTATTACCTTCAACAAGGCAGGTTTTGCCCCAGCAATATCTGATAAGAGCCAAGATGGTTTAGAGGATATTGCAGCTTACCTCAAAAATAATCCTGAGAAAACGTTGACACTAACAGGGTTATATGAGAATGGAGAAACAGGCAATGCTGGAGGAAGTGCCAATCTTGGAGAAGCAAGAGCTAAGTCTATCAAAGACAAATTACTTGCTTTAAAAGCAGACCCTCAACGTATTTTTACTAAAGGTAAAAAAGAGGGCGATTTAGATTTTAATGACAACACTTTGTACAATGGAATTAACTATTCTTTTGGTAAAGTTGTCGCTAAAAAAGAAGAACCGAAACCGAAAACCAATACTGCAACAACAGCGGCAGCAGCAGCGGGTGCTGGTTTAAGTATCAGAGATGGTGGTTTTGGTGCAAACGATAAAGGAAACTTCCTTTTTGACAAAAATGATTATAGGGTGAACCAACCCTTATTACCAGGAGTTAGTGGAGCTTTGAAAAAGACAGCAGGACACCTTAATAAAAATGAAAATAAGGTGGTAACGATTACTGGACTCTATGAAAAAGATGAAAAAAATACAGGTGCTTTTGAAAATCTTGGAATTGCACGTGCCAATAGTGTAAAGAATGAAATGGTCAAATTGGGGGCGAAGCGTTCTCAAATTGAAACGGCTGGAAAGATGCGAAACAATCTTCCTTTCAATGACAAGAATAAATTGAATGGAGGTATTGAGTTTTCTTTCTCTGAAGCTAAGAAAAATAATGATAAGTTGGCTCAAATTGAGAAAAGACTTAAAATTGGTCCTAAGTATTTATATTTTGCAACAGGTAAAGATGAGGTAAAACTAGATGCAGATTTACGAAAGTATTTTGCAGATTTGGTTTATTACTTAGATAGAAAACCCAACGCTAAGGTAAATGTAGTAGGACATACAGATAATGTCGGACAGATTGACTCTAATATTAGACTAGGACAAGGACGAGCTGACTTTGTGAAAAAATACTTGGTGAGTAATGGTACAGGTGGAAAGCAAATCAGTACTTCTTCACAAGGTCCTAAAAAGCCGATTGCGTCTAACGGAAATGCGAATGGACGAGCTAAAAACCGTAGGGTAGAGGTTCGAGTTCCCTAATTAGATTATAGGTTGAGACTTTTTCCGAATTAAGTAACGAGAAAAAAATAACTTCCGCATTTGATAATGATCTTTTGCCTCAATATTTCGTTGAAAATCCTCATCGTAGCCCTGCTATGATTGCGTTTTTCGCCTCATATTAAATCAAAATCTCTTTTCTCAAAATGCTGGACTTATTTTCTAATCGTTACTAAAGCGTTCTGTCCTTGCTTGTATAGACCCGATAGCAGTGGTATCGCTGTGTGGTTTGGACCACAAGTCAAAAAGACTTGCGGGAGAGCCTAGCAGCAGCGATAAGAACGGATAGCGGGACTCTGCTGAACGACGAAGGAAAAAACGTTCTCTCCTAAAAATTTTCATTCTTAATTAAAATAATTTCATAACAAACAAAAATACAATTAAATGGGTATATTATGTGGTCTGTGGTGGCTTATTCCACTCGTTGCACTTTTAGGAGGCATTATTGGTTGGTTGTTGAGACAAGGATTGGTGAAGTACAGAAATATGTACAATGATTTAGAGCCTCGATTTAGAACATTAGAGGGAAATCATAATGCGCTTAATGGAAAATATAAAAATTTAAATGATAATTATCTTAAGCTAGAGACTTCTGAAAAGAAGTGGAGAGCAGATTATAATGGTTTAAAAATCAATTTTGATGATTTACAAGCTCGTTATGATGCATTGGATGCTAAATATAATGGGGTTGTAGCAGATTTGGATGCTGCTAGAAAAGAAGCACTATCTTGGAAAGAAAAGTATGAGGCGTTGGCACCTAGAGTAGAAGAATTAGAAGGTGAAGTGGCAAGATGGAAAGCAGCTCACGATGAGATGAAAGCAGCTCATGATAAAGTGAAAGCGGAGTATGACGAGCATATGAAGATCTGTCAGCACGAAAAAGTGAAGCCTTTAGAGGATGAAGTGACTAAATGGAAAGTAGAGTATGAAAAAACGAAAAAGGCATATGATGACCATATGAAGATTTGTCAACACGAAAAAGCGGCTGGATTGGAAGAAGAAGCGAACAAATGGCGTAAACAATATGAGGCTACTTTAGCAGAATTGGAAGTAGAAAGAGAAAAAGCCAATAAAGCTAAAGGAGATTTTGATTCATTGAATACGACCTATATGAGCTTGACTTCTGATTTTGATGGCTTGAAAAACAACTTCGCTTCTATTGAAAGTGATAAAGGCGATTGGGAAAAACAAGCAGCAGATTGGAAAGCAAAATACAATGCATTAGCCAAAGAAAGAATCGAAGAGGAAGCTAAATTGAAAGAATGGCAAGGTAAGTACGACGAATTGAAGAAGGAATATAATGTGTACCTTGTTAACTACAATAAGCTAGAAGCCAGTAACAAGGAGATGGAAAATAAAGTGGGAGTTGCCAATAAAGGCATGACGGATGCAGAACAACGTTATAATGAATTGTTGCTCAAATTACAAGGATTAGAAAAAGACTATCAGGTATTGGATGGTAAAGCATTGGATGCCGCTAGAGAAGGAGAAGAAAAATACCGTATCTTATTGTTGAAATTTGAGAACTTAGAGAAAGCGCATAAAGACTTGGAAGCGAAGCCAGAAGGCGTTCCTCAAGCAACTTATGATGATTTATTGGCTCGTTTCAAAGCATTGGAAGCGAAGCCAGAAGGTGTTCCACAAGCAACACATGATGACTTATTAGCCCGTTTCAAAGCATTGGAAGCAAAGCCAGCAGGTGTTCCACAAGCAACACATGATGACTTATTAGCCCGTTTCAAAGCATTGGAAGCAAAACCAGAGGGTGTTCCTCAAGCAACTTATGATGACTTATTAGCTCGTTTCAAGGTATTGGAAGCGAAGCCAGAGGGCGTTCCACAAGCAAAATATGATGACTTATTGGCTCGTCTAAAAGAGTTGGAAGGCAAACCATCGGGTGTTCCACAGCCGACTCATGATGACTTATTGGCTCGTTTCAATGCTTTAGAAGCACGATACAATAAAACGGAAAAAGTGAGATTGGGCTTGAATGATGCGCTTTTAGAAGCCAATAACCGATTGGCGTTGGCTGCTCAAAATGCGACACAAGGTAGTGAGTGGAGAACTCGTTACGAGCAAGCGAATACAGAAAGAAACCAGTTTGCTACTCGTATTCCTGGATTGGAACAAGAGATCGAGCGTTTGAAAGCATTATTGGCACAAAGAACGACGACAACCTCTAAGCCTAAAGGTGGAAAAGAATCGAAGGAAGATGTCTTGAATCGTATCCGTCTCAAAGCACAAAACATTGATTTTGATCGTATTGGACGAGTGGCAGAAGTAGATAAAGATGATTTGAAGGAAATTAGCGGAATTGGTCCTTTCATCGAAGAAAAACTTCACGCTTTAGGTATTTATACTTTTGAGCAAGTAAGCCGTTTCAATCGTGAGGACATTGATAAGGTCAATGATGCGATTGAGTTCTTCCCTGGTCGTATCCTGAGAGATGATTGGGTTGGACAAGCTGGAGAACTAGCTAAAAAGAAAGACAAAGAATAGTGAAAAAATGAGATGTACAGTTCAAAATTAACATTTTCCAATCTATGGCGTTGAAAAGTCTCATCTTAGCCCTGCTATGATTGTGTTTTTCGCCTTATAGAGTTGAAAAATCTTTTCGTTGAACTTGTACGTCTCATTTCTCAACTATTCCTAAGTAAAAAATGTTCATTTTTTAATCACTTTGTGCTAATAGGAGACAAAAAATAAATTTTTTTAAAAATTGTTTAAAATTCCTTTTAGAAAAGTGGACATTATTCACAGAAATGATTTATATTTGCATTATAAACAAATGTATGACTCTTGTAAGATTAAACTTTTATGATACAATAGAGTCAAACAAATATAAAATATAAATTTTAATGGGTTTTAGTGGTTAATAATTGGAAATCCTCGGCGACTTTGTCTGTCCGAGGATTTTTACTTTTATAGACTTTAAGAACCAATTATCTATACTTCTTTTTTATACTTCCCCCACCTCCTCTCTTCCCTCTCCATCCATTTCCCAAACTTCAAAGGAGTCTCCACTTCCACACCAATCACCTTACCACTCAAAGGATGCCTAAAACTTAATCCCACTGCTGACAAAAACAAACCTTTATTCTTCAATATCAATCCTTCTTGACCATACAATCCATCTCCCAAGATAGGCGTTCCATATTCAGACAAATGACGACGAAG
>JAHDBB010000236.1:0-4374 GCA_020630635.1 Chitinophagales bacterium | reverse complement strand
CCGATAGCATAATCGCTCAATCGAATATTTTCGACATTTTCAGGCACTATATGTGTGTTGCGAATGATGGGTAAAATAGGATTAGACATAGAATATAAATTGATAAATGGATGAAGATACAGAAAATTTTAGTGTTTATTTTTTCTTTTAGGAGCGAAAGGTTAAGAGCTTCGTCGCAGCAGAAAGGCTCGCTATTCGTTCTTATCGCCAAGCCACCCGAACCCCATTGCCAACTCACTTTGTCGATACCACTACTATCGAGGCTATTAGGTTGGGGACACAACCACTGAGTTCATTGGAGTATCTTTTGTAATCAAAAAATCTTTTGTGGTAGTTATTCTTTTTATATATTTACCATAATTTTAAAATCCATAAAACCAAACCAATGCTTCCTCCTAAAGAAACAACCTCATTTATCAAAGGCATCATCTATCTAATTTTATTAGGATTATCTCCGTCCATAATCGCCCAACACACCTTTTCCATCGTAGCCGTAGATACCCTAACAGGAGAAGTCGGAAGCGCAGGAGCCACTTGTTTAGACAACGGAGCCTCCATCATTAGCGGACTGGTACCAGGCAAAGGAGCCATCAACTCACAAGCCCTCGTTTGCACACCCGAAAACCTCAACTTAGTCAAAGGCTTGGGATTGATGGAAGACGGAGTTGCACCCAACGACATTCTAACAGAGCTATTGGAAAATGATGTATGTGGAGCCGAAGACGAAAACTTTCGACAATATGGAATCGTGGATTTTGACGAAAATATGAGTCCAAGAGCGACTGCCTACACAGGAACCACTGCCGAAGATTATGCCAATCACATCATCGGACTCAACTATGCCATTCAAGGAAACATCTTATTGGGTCCAGAAATATTGGAGGGAATGGAAGCAGGATTTTTAAATACGGAAGGTGACTTAACTCAAAAATTGATGGCTGCCTTACAAGGGGCAAATGTCGTTGGAGCCGACACCCGATGCGAACCCAATGGAACTTCTTCTGCAGGCGCATTTTTGCGAGTGGCTTGTCCTTTAGAAGCCGAAGATTGTAGCAACTTATATTTAGATGTATTCTTTTTGCCACCCAATGTCGAGCCGATTGATTCCCTACAAGCTTTGTTGGACAACTACTTAGAAAACCCACCCAATGAAGCTCCTGACAATGATGAATGTGCGAATGCTCAAATGATAGAACTGGCGGCTAGTGCTTCTGAATG
Source organism: Chitinophagales bacterium (assembly GCA_020630635.1). Classification (GTDB taxonomy): domain Bacteria; phylum Bacteroidota; class Bacteroidia; order Chitinophagales; family UBA2359; genus JAHDBB01. Next base: position 3,156 of record JAHDBB010000236.1, on the reverse strand, counting down.
TACGCCCGTTTCTTTAAATCTAAATGGAGCAAGAGAGTCTTTTGTTCCCAATACAGGTTGCGACAAAGACCATGTGATTTCCGATATTTGGTTATCCTTTAACACCCATGATGTTTTGCCAGAAGAAGGCATTGTCATCAAAGCCGATTACAGTGTTTTTAGTGATAGCGACATCGAAGCCTTTGGATGTGCTTTATACGAAAGTTGTCGAGCCGATGCCTTTTATACGACCTGTTTAAGTTTTGAAAACGAGGTCGATTCTCTTGTCATTGACCCCAACTGTTTGAATCCTTCAACGACCTATTATCTCAAGGTTTGGAGTGGCGAAAACCATTGGTACGAAGAGGGAACTTTTACACTCTGTGCGTACGAACTCAACGAAAAACAAGGAGCGTTTATCCATTGGGGCGACGAGACGGGTGAAGGTGATTTTGATGGTGGCTTAAATGGTTGGACGACAGTAGGTATTTCGAGTCCAGAAGAAACTTGGATGTGGGACGAAGATGGCATTTTTAATAGCTTAGTAGGTTCTCACATCTTATCCAAAACCCGTTGCAATGGTTCCGTTGTTTTCCACAGCGAGTTTTACCAAACAGGTGGTTTCATCGACAATATCCCACCTCAACCCTATCCATTGAAAACAGGCGAATTGATTTCACCCCCGATTGATTTGAGTGATGCTGTAGAACCGACTCTTCGATTTACCCAACATTGTGGGACACTCAACGGCAATCAGTTTCAACCAACAGATTATCCAACTAGTTCAGCAGGAACCCTAATCGCCTACTCGGTTAATGGTGGGATAGATTGGTCAGACCCAATGCCGATAAATGACGGATTAGCTCCCAATACATTTACAAGTCAAAACTCTATTCAAGAAGTTAATATCTTTGGACTTGCTGGATTTAGTGATGTGAAGATCAAATTTATTTATGATGGCGATTTTTACTTTTGGGCATTAGACGACATCCATATTTTTGACCCTGCCTATATTCCACCTGTGGCAACCCAAGATACGATTTATATTTACGACACCATAGAGGTCGTTGTAAACGATACACTTTTTGTCAATGATACATTGGTGGTCAACGATACCGTTTTCGTCAATGATACGGTCTTTGTGAATACGAGCTTACAAGTACCTACTTTCTCCAGCTTGCAACTTGAACTTTTACAAAATCCTGTTAAGCAACATTTAGAGGTCAAAATCACCACAGATATTTTACAAAGTACGGCTGACTTATTGATTTATGATAGCAAAGGTCAAAGGATTAGCGAGGAACAAAGACACATCAGTAGCCTTCATCACTATTACAAAGACTTATCCGATTTACCCAATGGACTCTATTTCTTAAAGGTCCAATTAGCAGACGGAAAGCAAAAGACGATACGGTTTATTTTGGAGTAGTTTTTTTAGTCTATAGTTCGCAGTCGATGGTCGATAGTTTTTGTGACAATTGTGACGAAGGGACGTTTCTGCTCAATACAGAAATCCTATTAATCACGAACTAATCCTAAAAATTCTATTCCTTTTTTAAGCTAGGAGCGAAAGGTTTTTACTTCGTCGTGCAGGCAAGTCCCGCTATCCGTTCTCATCACCAAGCGACCCAAACCTCTTGCCAACGCTGTTTGGTGATACCACTACTATCGGGGCTAGCTCGTTGAGGTCAAAACGCATCACAAACGGTAAATTGCGGCAAAAACCGAAGAGCAATTTGACAACTTTCATGCTAAAAACCAAACAGAAGTTGTCAATTTTTCCGAACCATAAACGTTCTGTCCAAAACCAACTAGCCCCGATAGTAGCGGTATAAATGCAAGGCGTTGGCTTCCTAAAACTTAGCTGCATTTATAAGAGCGAATAGCGGGACTTTCCAAGACGACGAAGCACTCAACCCTTCGCTCCAAAAAATAAATTAACCCATGAAAAAAATAAGTCTTTATCTCCTTTTTTGTTGTATAAGTCTGACCCTTTTTGCCCAAGAAAAACTCAAAAACTACACCTTGAGAGGTTATGTCAAAGACTTGCGAGCCATCTATCTATTAGACGGAGTAGAAAACCTCACCCTCGAAAATCGCATCCACAACCGACTCAACTTCAAATGGTATCCCAACGATCATTGGACCTTTGCCACCGAAGTAAGAACCCAATTGATTTACGGAGAATTTCCCAAACTCTACAACCAATTTGTACAAGACAACTTATTTTTAATCGAACTATCCAACACTGACCCATCGACTCCTTATATTCCTGTCACCTACGGAGAAGCCTTACAACCAGCCCAAACGCTGCTAGACCTCTCCATCACCCCCATTGATGAAAATGCCGTCGTTTGGAACACCTACATTGACCGAATTTGGGTCGATTGGTACAAAGACAAATGGCAAATTCGCTTGGGACGACAACGCATCAATTGGGGCAAAAACTGGGTCTGGAATCCCAACGACCTATTCAACGTCTTTTCCTTCTTAGATTTTGACTACGAAGAACGACCAGGAAACGATGCCCTTCGCCTCCAATATTATCCAAGCCTTAGCACCGAATTTGATCTTATCATCAGCCCTACCGAAGACATTAAAACCTCTGTCATTGGAGGACGCTACGGATGGAACAAATGGGAATATGACTTTCAAGTATTGGGCGGCTACTACCAAGATGATATAGCCGTCGGAGTCGGTTGGGCAGGCAATATCAAAGACGTAGGCTTCAAAGGAGAAATGACCTACTTTCAACCCATCGAAGAAAGCGACACCTTACAAGGCTTAGTCGCTGCCTTTGGATTTGACTACTCCTTCAAAAATGGCTTCTTGATTCAAAGCGAATTTTTATACAATCATTTTGGAGGAGACGGAAGCAGTGGAGGCGTGGGAACGAGCCTATTTGGCGGAATGCCTTTGAGTGCCAAAAACCTGTGGACCTATCAATATGCGATGGCATTGTCCACTTCTTTTCCGATTCATCCATTGGTACAAGCAGGAGCCGCTGTTATTTTACATCCAGCCGATTGGTCCTATTTTATCGCCCCAAGTCTCACTTGGTCCCTCAAAGAAAACCTGGATTTTTACCTCATTGCTCAATTTACCGAAACCCAAGAAATCCCCATTTTAGGCAATTTTTCAGGCATAGTCAATACCCGATTTAAGTGGTCATTTTGA
>JAHDBB010000235.1 GCA_020630635.1 Chitinophagales bacterium | reverse complement strand
TTTTGGAGCGAACGGACTTTGCTTCGTCGCATTAGCAAGTCCCGCTATCCGTTCTTATTGCTGCTCTAGCCTTTCTCCATTAAATCTCAAAGTTATCATTTGAATTAGCCACACTTTGCAGCAATACCACTCCTATCGGGGCTAGTAGAAAATGGACAGAACATCAAGTAACGGAAATGATATAGGAATCGTTTAGAATTTAAATTTTGGTCTAATACAAAAAGTTCAATATGAAAAATATGTAAACTTTTAAAAAGAAATTTACGTTTAATAAGAAAAAAATAGTTTTTACAATAGAATTGTTGTAAAATTGCAGAAAAATCGAACCCTTTGTTAGAAGGTAAGAAAATTAAGAATGGTCTTTAAGTTCTCACATTAGAGAATTTGGAGTAAAATTAGAAAAAAATAAGCCAGTAAGTGTTCTATTTTGGGGTTAATTAAGTAAAATAGACATTTGTATAGATACCATCCTCAGAAGAAAAAACAGGTTACATTTTCCTGAAAGTACAAAAAAAGATTGAGGTACTTTTCCCAATTATACGCTTGCTGTGTTTGAATAAATATAAACATTGAAGTCTCAAAAACAACACAAGGAAATCTAAAAAAACAACTTAATAATAATCAAAATAAGCCTAAGTATCTGACCTAAATAATTGATTTTATCATTTTCAAATAATCATTTTTTAGTATTTATATCAACAATGGCTTTTAACTTTTATTCATATAGATTTCTACTTCTAATTGTTGCTTGAAACATCTCAAAAGCATAGCAACTATTTATGATACAAATACTCAATGAGTTTGTATTCTAATTCCAATGCTATCTTGTCTTAATACTCCTATTCTTTCAGACTTTTCCATTCTTCTAGCTTATATTTTATTATTCAAAGAAGCATTTATACCTTCTATAAGGGGAATCATTTACTATAAATGTAAAACAAATGAGTACCCAAAACAATAAAAAAGCACCTAAAATTGATTATATTATAGATGCTACCAATGTATGTAACTGGCACGTAGCCAATAAAGGAGTAAGGTCCAATGCAAGTAGAAGCAATGAACCCAATGATAATGTATCATTGGATACCCTGCTCAAACTTGTCAATATTTTATTGGAAAAAAAACAAACTTTCCAATGTATTTTTGATGCCAATACATCTTATAACATTCCCGAAGAAGAACTCAAAATATACAACTTACTCTTAGACGATTATCAAGAAACGTTCTATCAAGTGACAGGCGGTATCCGAGCAGATTCTTTTGTACTTTCGGTAGCCAGTAGTTATCATTCTTTTGTCATCAGTAATGATAATTACAACGATTATCAAAGTACATATCCTTGGATCAAACGAGATGCCAAACCCCAACGACTATTTAAAGGAGGTATTCCAATGGTGGCAGGAGTCAAACACCTTATTTTGCCAGACTTAGGAATAAATGTAGCCATTGAAGAACCGACAGATTCTTTATTTAGTCAATTACGAGCCAAATTGGGTTCTAAACACCCAATAGAAGGACAGGTTTTATCTTTTGATCCACAAAAAGGAGTCGGATACATTATGACAGAGGACAGTAATGAAATTTATTTCAATCGTTCTCATATCAAAGTTGAAGAAGAAACACCTGTTACTTTCTACCTCAACTCAACCCATGATGGAAAAACCTTCGCCAATGATATTGTTTTCAAAGGTATTGCTCCTCCTCTTAAAATTTGGAGTGGAGAAACCCTATTTGGAGGCTATATTGACTGGTTTAATGAAGAAAAAGGATTTGGAGCTATTAAAGAAGAAGAAACCAACGAAACCATTTTCTTCTTCCGTTCTGGCTTTGATGAAAATGAAATTCGGGTGCGTCAAGGTTTAGAGGTTGTTTTTGAAAAGAAAGAGAATAAAAAAGGACCTTATGCGGATTCGATCAAACTGGGTAAGCCCAAAGATTTCACCTTGAAAAAAGACATCTTTTCGGAGGATCAAAAAATTATGGATAAGCTTCAAGGTGATCTTCAAAAAAGTGATAAGAAACTACAGACTATCGAAAAACACATAGATGCTTTATACCTTTTAGCCAATGTCAACAAACACCTTGTTCATAAAGGAGTCGTAGAAAAATGTAGAGACTTCAAAGGAATCATTAGAATAGAAAATACTGATTTGGAAGTCAGTTTTACCAAATCCAGCTTGGGCAAAGGTAAACGAACCATCAAACCCAAAGAAAGAATCCTTTTACAAATTCAGCCATCTAAACAAGGGTTAAAAGCATTCAATATCCAAGCAGATGGAGCCATTAAAGCACCTTTGTCTCCTAATCCTCCAACAAGAAAAGTAGCTATCAAAAATACTAAAAAGACACAAGAAGAAGCTCCTTCTAAACCTGTCTCTCCCCAAACAAACGAGAAACCTCAACCCAAAGGAGCAAAAGAAAAAGAATTGACTTTAAAAACAGATAAAACAGTCAAGCCAAAGGAAACTAAAAATGTTCGTCCCAATCCCAATAATAATAATGGGAAACAACCTTTTAAAAGATTTATTCCAAATTTGCCAGATCCGCTAGCAGATAGTAAAAAAAGTGTTCGTAATGGCAAAGAACCTAGAAAAGAAGCCAAACAGGTTGTAAAAGAGAAGGTGTCACCAACAGAAAAGACGGTCAAAAAAGCAACTCCTAAAGCCAATGCACCATCAAAAACGCTCCCCCCCAAAACCAAAACAGCACCGATACCTCAACCGACCAATGCAAAAAATACAAAGACTAAAAACACACCTCCAGCAACAACACAAGTAGTTGTAGAAAAAAAGGAAATAAAGACCAAATCGGGTGGAAAAAAAGGGAAATCATCCTTTGGTAATAAACTCAAAGAAATAGAAGCCAATAAGCCTAAGATCAAGTTTAAACCAGAAAATGAGCGAGGGGGTAATGACCAAAAATTAGTGTTTTGGGCAAAAGATTCAAAGGAAGAAGATGTCCTTTTAATTTATAGACTTAAAGCCAAAGAAGGAAAAATCGAAGCCTGGGCTATCAAGGAGAAAGAAATAAAACCCGCCTTTTTAGCCAAGATCCTCAAAGAAGACCAAAAGATAGATACTCGTACTTTTCCTCGTGAGCGATCTCAAAGTTCCTTTGATTTTAATACCAAAAAAATTATCCCTAAAAACTGGAAAACCAACCAAAAAACATTCATAAAAAGAATCTTGGATGGTTGGACAGAACAAATGAATCAAATCAAACTGTATAGTAAGGTTAAGGAAGAAGTAGCTACTATCTATAAAAAGGTTAAAGCTCTCAAAGTTTACAATGCTCAACTTTGGGATGCGGCGATTAGTGCAGGAGATAAGGTGATTCAGTATGGTCAACAAGAAAAAATATCTAAGGAACAATCAGTCGATCTTAGAAAAGACATTAACCAATGTTATGAAAGATTAAGAAAATTACCTAAACGTAAATCTTGATTTTTCGTAAAAAATATTAGAGCTTGTTGAGGTTTTGATTTTAAAGCCTTAATGAACTCTTTAGACGGAGCAGCAAATGTCATTCCATTCGGGGCGGAAAGATTTTTTGTTTGCTCCGTTGTTTTAATACAAAAAAGAAAAAACATATCTTTATTTCTTTTTTATTTATTTTGCTGGTGCTAAGAAGTTGAAACCACAACCAACTAGCCCCAAATGGATTAAATTCTAATTACAAAATCCTAAATTCTAATGCGGTTTAGTTACTATAGGTTCTATCCTCAACCAACTAGCCCCGATAGAAGTGGTATCACCTTTTAGAGCAAATTCAGGAATTTGCTCTAAAAGGTGATGAGAACGGATAGCGGGACTTGCCATTACGACGAAGTACCCAACCGTTCGCTCCAACTAAAAAATACAAACTCAATTGAAACGTTCTTTGGTTCTTTTAAAAGCTAAGTAATGGTTAAATAATAAATTCCTCATTTGTAACAAAGAGACTTTTTGATGGATGAGGCAAAAAACGTAGTCATAGCAGGGCTAAGACGAGGCTTTTTAACGAAATATATCGGAAAGTATCGCAGTTAAAATGCGGAAGTTGTTTTTTTATCATTACTAAAAGAATCTCACCCATTGATTTTAAAATATTATCGTTCATCATAAAAAACCAACATAGATGAAATTTGGAACAAAAGCAGTACACGCAGGAGTAAAGCCTGATCCTTCGACAGGGGCGATTATGACTCCTATATATCAAACCTCTACTTATGTACAAAAAGCCCCTGGCGATCACTTAGGGTACGAATATGCTCGTACTCAAAATCCTACAAGAACCGCTTTGGAAGCAAGTTTAGCCGCTTTAGAAAATGCCCAATTTGGGATCGCTTTTTCTAGTGGAATGGCTGCTGTTGATGCCGTTATCAAGTTGCTCAATCCTGGTGATGAAGTCATTGCAACCAACGATTTGTATGGAGGAACTTATCGAACATTCAAAAGGATTTTTGAAAAATATGGGTTGAAATTTCACTTTATTGATATGAGTAATCCCCAAAATGTAGAGCAATATATCAATGAAAACACCAAATTATTGTGGATAGAAACGCCTACCAATCCCATGCTCAACGTGGTGGATATTGAGGCGGTCTGTGAAGTTGCTAAAGCGCATAAGGTCAAAGTTTGTGTTGACAATACTTTTGCGACTCCTTATTTGCAGACTCCATTGGATTTGGGAGCTGATTTTGTCGTACATTCTGCCACCAAATATCTAGGAGGTCATTCTGATGTGGTTTCTGGTGCGGTATTGTGCAATGACGAAAAATTGGCAGAAGATTTGCACTTTATTCAGAATGGAACAGGTGCTGTTCCTGGTCCTATGGATTGTTTTTTGGTTTTAAGAGGCATCAAAACGCTTCATATTAGAATGGAAAGACATTGTGAAAATGCGCTTTTGGTCGCTAAAGCACTTGAAGAGCATCCTTTGGTCAAAACAGTACATTTTCCAGGATTGGAAAGTCATGCAGGCTTTGATATTGCTCGTCGTCAAATGCGAGGTTTTGGGGGTATGCTTTCTTTCTCTCTCAAAAATGATACCATTGAAGCTGCTACTCAACTCATGACACATACCAAATTATTTGCATTAGCTGAATCATTGGGTGGTGTTGAGTCTCTGATTGGACATCCTGCTACCATGACTCATGCTTCTATTCCAGCAGAAGAACGTATCAAAGTAGGGGTAACGGACTCTCTTATTCGTTTGAGTATTGGTATTGAAGATGCCAACGATCTCATTATTGATTTGACCAATGCGATTGATGAAGTGGAGTATGCGATCAATCCCACAAAGGAACGAGTATAAGTTATTACAAAATAAATGATGACCCAGATAGTCTGATAGTGTCCTAAATTATAGACTAGACTATCTTGGGAACAATAACCGATAATGAGGATTGGAGGATTTTCTATTTTTCCTTTTTTTAGGAGCGAAAGGTTAAGTACTTCGTCGTCATAGAAAGTCCTGCTATCCGTTCTCATCACCCTTGTAGCGCAAATTTGTGAATTTGCGCTACAAGGGTGATACCACTACTATCAGGGCTATTAGGGTTAGGACACCACTTCACCAAACGGATTTTGAAAAAGATAGTCGCTAGATTCTATCGCCCTTTATGCTTTTTTAAACACTTGTCTCCCAACTTACATTCTTTGTAAAGAATCTGAAAAAACACTAGATGGAATCAACCAAATGAATTAAACAATCATCTTAGAGTTAGGAACTTTATTCCTAAAAACTGTATTGTCATTGTTAGAATCAACAACTCATGGTCTTAATTTACTACATACTCCAACTAGCTGGGATTTTAGCGTTTGCAGGTTTGGTTTATCTTATCTACCGAAACCTCAATCGGCTTTATATCCGACACAAACATTTTAAGGTAGAGATGAAAGAATTGGAAGAGAAGGTAAAATATACTACCCCCCAAAAAGATGAAGCTCTAAAAGAATTATATAAAGACTTTCCTATTGCTTTGGACATTATCAACAATGCCGAAAAAAATCGCCATGTCCGCCTTTACTCTGTCAATTCTGTAGAACAATATACCCGTTCTTCTCAAGAAGAAGAATCTTCTGTGGTTGAACTTCAACCTGAAGCCTCTCCAAGCAAAATGCGAAAACTTTCACCAGAAAAACCTATAGCAAAAATCTTATCTTTTGGTGATCCCAATTAAGCTCACACTATTCACTTTTCTATATATGGCATTTTTTCCTTACCTTTAGTTGTTTAGTGAAACAACAAAAATAACTTATTCCATGTGACATTGATATTTTCCGATTTTTGGCGTTGAAAATACTCGTCGTAGCCCTGCTATGACTCCGTTTTTCGCCTTAAAAATCAAAAAATCTCTTAGTCCCATTTGGGAATAGTTTATTTCTGATCTTTCACTTAGCCAAGCAACTAAGCACTATATGCCTATTGATTCCCATTTACTTTCTGAACTACTACCCTATTTGAGCATTCCGATAACGGCGGCTTTGGTGGGTTGGGCAACCAATATTCTCGCCCTTAAAATGACCTTTTCCCCTATTGAATTTTTAGGTATTCCTCCCTACTTAGGTTGGCAAGGCATCATCCCTGCAAAGGCCAAATCTATGGCTGAAAAGTCCGTAGATATGATTACCACCAAACTCATTCGTATTGATGAACAGTTTGACCTTATCTCTCCCGAAAAAGTCGCTTCTGAAATGGAAACTTCTCTCCATCGGGTTTCTACCAAAATTGTCAATGAAGTGATGCAAGCCAAAGCTCCTTTGATTTGGAAAAGGATGCCCAAAAGAATGAAAAATAATATCTATGATTCAACGACTCAAGATATTCCCGTTCTAGTGACTGAAATGATGCAAGATGTAAAAGAACACATCAATGAGTTATTTGATTTAAAAACGATGGTCATTGAAGCGTTGTTAGAAGATAAAGAGTTATTGAATCGAATTTTCTTGGAATGTGGGCGAGAAGAATTCAAGTTTATCAAAAAGTCTGGTTTTTATTTTGGCTTTCTTTTTGGTTTGGTTCAAATGGTGATTTGGTATTTTTATCAAGCTTGGTGGATTTTACCTTTGGCTGGTTTAGTCGTAGGGTATGCAACCAACTGGCTCGCCCTCAAAATGATTTTTGAACCCTTGAAGCCTAAAAAAATAGGTCCTTTTACCTTTCAAGGCATTTTTATCAAACGACAAGCAGAAGTTGCTGATGGTTATGCCAAGTTGATAACGGCTAATATTATTACCTCTGAAAAAATTTTTGAGGCACTTTTGGATGGCAAACATTCTGACCAATTAGCAGAAATGATTACCCATCATATTCGAGAAGTTGTAGATCACGCTGCTGCCGACTACAAAGATTTGGTCATTTTATTAAAAACGCCTAAGCAATATGAAGCCATGAAAAATATCGCTGCTTATTCTTTTATGGAAGATTTGCCGATTATTATTCGAGACGTTTTTGATTATACAGAAGAAACATTGGATGTCGAAAATACACTTCGCAACAAAATGGCTTCATTGAGTCCCAAAGATTTTGCTGGTTTTCTACGACCCATTTTTCAAGAAGATGAATGGAAGTTGATTGCAGTAGGTTCGGTTTTAGGGATGTTGGCAGGGCTGTTGCAATATTGGTTGTTTTTCTAATTTTCAGTTTTATAAAAAACACTGTCCCAATCCTCGATAAGTTGGAACGGTTTGAAGAATGCCTTTTGAGTTGAGTAAAATTAGTTCATTAAAATGTTCACAAACTTCTCCTGCTTTGGCATGTCGCATAAAGATGGGATCACCAATTTTCAAATCTAAATCTCCTTTATAATACACAGGCGTTTGTACCTCTCCTGCCCCTTCATTGCTATCTAAAAAAGCATTTTTGGGCAAATGAATTTTGGGGGCTTTGAGCTTTTCAACTCCACCTGATGCAATATATCCACCACCATGACAAGTAAAAATATTTGCTTTGGGATTTCGGACAATTTGGATGGCATACATCAAGGCTGGCTCCAATTGAAAATTGCCATAGTTGTCAAAAAGATGGGAGTTGTAAAAACCAGAACCGACAGTTACTTCTGTAATTTCGCTTTCTTCAATAGTCGTTTCGATGCTTCCTGTTCCTCCCCCATTAACTAGTTCTAATTCGATGCCTGCATCTTTTATCATCTCCAATGCTTTGCCTCTCCAAGTTTTAATTTTGGGTATAGAACGTTTTTTCAACATGCGAATGACTTGATTTTTAACCCCATATTCTTTGGCATTATCCACGATCCCTGCAATTTGTGCTTCGTATCCCATCAAGCCTTTTAATTCGATATGTTTGCATTTTTTCAATGCTTCTAAAAAATATTCGAGGGCTTTTTCATTGACCAAAGCAGAACGCCAAACGCCAAAATGCAAAGGTCCAAAATCTATGGAAAGGTCTAGGTCTAAACAAACAGGAAAAATCACATTAAGTTTTTTTCCAACTTCTTCCAAAAGGTCTAAATGAAACGGCATATCCACCATTGGATAAATCGTTTTACCCTTTTTTATTTCTTGCCCCATTTCTTCCAGCACTTTTTTATCAACCACTGGATAACCTAACAAAATATCATCAAAACCATTTTGTGAAAGATAGACTGCCTCTTTTCCATGAAATGCCATGATCCCCTGATACTTCTCATCTTTTTCCAAAATATGCTGCATAATCGCTGGACAGCGAACCGATTTAGAAGCAATACGAATTTTGACCTTTTTAGCCCTAAATGAGTTTTCTTCAATGTTTTTATCCAACGCATCCATATCGACAAATGCGTAAGGATAAGACGGATCTTGTAGGAGTTTTTTATAATTTAAGTATTGGTTCATTTTGGTTGATTATGATAGTGGGACTTTTTCTATGAGTCCATAGTCGATGGTCAATTGTCCATAGTTGAAGGTCAGTTTGTGAATTTAAGTATTGGACTGAAATCTTAGTAATCTCGAAAAATCCTATCATCCTATTCATCTTTTAGGCTAGGAGCGAAAGGTTCCTCTTTCATCGTATTGGCAAGTCCCGCTATCCACTCTTATAAATGCGCCAACGTTTTACGAAGCCAACGCATTGCATTTATACCGTTCCTATCGGGGCTATTTTGAATGGACAC
>JAHDBB010000234.1 GCA_020630635.1 Chitinophagales bacterium | reverse complement strand
CTGTTCGTTTCCTTGTCTTCGCCAGACAGGCCTTCCTTTTTCAGTCGAAAAAAAACTGGGCGTTCCCGTCGCAAAATTCTCGCTAAATTTAATGTTCCTAGCACAAAGCCCTCGCCTCGCTACCGAAATTTAGCAAGCCAACGCTTCTTTTTCGGTTCTAATTTAATTTTAACATCATAAGAATCTGTAAATCAAATATTTAGACTTTTACTAATCCGAAATTCACGTTAGTGTAGGAACAGATAGCATCTGTTCTTTTAAATGAGCAGTTAACAAGATAATGATTTCTACTTTGAGAGTTTCCTCTTCAGATGTGAGAACAGTTGCAAACTGTTCCTACCCTATTGGTCTATTCATTTTAAAAGCTATCTATAAGATGTACTGAACTCAACCAACTAGACCTGATAGTAGTGGTATTGCTGCAAAGTAGGGCAAATTCAAATGATGACTTGAAGTCACCATTTGAGTAAGCAAAGCCAGCGCAGCAATAAGAACGGATAGCAGGGAGACCCATTGCGATGAAAGAGTAATAACCGTTCTCTCCTAAAAAAACAAAAAGCCATCATCCCTTGGGACAATGGCTTTGATTTATAAAATAATGAATTATGAATAATTACAAAACGTTATTCTTCTTTTTTAGTAACGCTGATGTCCACGCATTGAGTAGGAGGACAACAATCTACTATCGTAATAATCACTGGACAACATAACTCACCGTTGCAATCTCCTAATGTGCTTCCATCTACGGTATAAGTAAACTCACCTATTTCTGTTGCATTGTAAGTCATACTGGTCGCTCCTGTAATGGCCACTCCGTCTAAATACCATTGGTACATCGTATAACCTGCTGGAGCCTCTAAACTATAATCAATCGGTTCGCCTTCACAAACTTCAATCGGTACACTTACACAGGCAGGATCTTGATCGTCCTCTGATGGATCACCATTATTAGGTGTAGAATCAGAATCAGGTTCATTCATTGCTGTGATTTCTGCTACATTGTAATGTACTCCGTAATCAACAATAGTCACCATAATATCAATGGTTTCTACTGCACCTACTGGCATATCTCCAATAATCCAAGTTGTTCCGTCAAAGACCCCCATACTTGCTGTATAATCTCCTCCAACATAAGCAACACCTGCTGGTAATACATCGGTTACTTCAACTCCTGTTGCATCTCCAGTTCCCTCATTGGTAACGGTTACTGTAAAGGTAACAACGTCTCCAATTGCTGCTAAAGAAGCATCAACTGTTTTATCTAAGGCTAAATCGAAGATAATACAAGAAGCTGTTAATGGAACCATTGCTTCACAGCCTGCTGGAGCATTGGGATCTGATTTGAGTGTAAAGGTTACTACTTGATCTGGCGCACCTTGTGCTAAGGTAAAGCTGCTACCTGTACCTTGATCGTTGGTAATCTCTAACGTACCACAATTATCGGTTATACTAACAGTACAAGCATTATCTACTACCGTGTAGTCGGTTGCTTGCGGTGTTGGATAAATCATAAATCCACCAGAAGTATTATTGTAAACAAGGCTCGTATCTCCTACTGCTGTACAAATTATTTTTGCTGTAACGATTGGAGAGGCCAAAGGTGTACAATTGTCTGTTGGAGAAAGTGACAAGCTTAAAATGCTATCGGTATCTGCTTGTACCACGCCATCTACTTCCCATACGATGGTATAGTCGGTAGGAGTTGAACCAAATTCAGTAGTTAATACATAGTCAATATCAATAGGAGTTCCATCGTAACAAACATCCCCTGTATTGGTATCTGTCAAACCTGTAATTTCTGGACAACAATCTTCTACCATAATAAACAAGTTGGCAGAATCCATACATCCTTGAATATCGGTAATAATAGCTACTTCTAAGGAAACAGTGCTGTCTGGCGTTGTTGTAAAAGTAGCATTGGTTGATCCATCATCCCAAAGGTATGTATAAGGAGGAATACCACCACTTACAGAAGTAATGGCTACCGTTCCATCTTGACCAATACAGACTGTATCATTGACTGTTGCAATATCAAAAGCAGGACAAACACAGAAGAAGAATCCATCTAAACGAATCGCTTGGTCATCACTGGCACCATTGGTTGCACCATAAGTATCAGACCACCAAGCATATAAGTCAGGTTGTGCTTGCTCATCTAATGCATCATCGATACCATTAGAGTAAGTAACATATAAACACTCAATTGCTGAATCTGTAGAAAGACGAATCGTTGCGTCTGGATCATTAGGACTGTGATCATTATCAGAATTAGAATCATAAATCGCAATGGCTGTTTGTCCATTGATGATTAAGTCTGTTCCCAATGGTTCTACATTTACAGGTACATTGTTGCCATAAGGATCTACTGCTGATACGATCACCTCATCTTGGAAAGAAGTACCTGGTGCTTCATAATCAACAAACACTTGATCTGCCCAACCTAATCCTTGTGCATCAATATCACTGATATCGAATTGCTCTAGTAAGATAGGATCACTAAAACAAAACTCAAGGGTTACTTCATCGGTATGATCTTCTGCATTGATACCCCAAGTCAAGTAGTCTGGTCCATAGACACCATTGGTTTGTGTATACAAAGGTACACAGTCAGAATCCCAAGGGTCTGTGATGCTACCATCTCCTGCTACATCATCAGATGATACTGAACCAGGGAAAGGTAAACAACCACCTGCTGGATCAAAAGGGTGTGTTGTATGTGCATCGGTATCGTTGTTACGGTTATCAGGGTCAATTAAATTAACATCGACTGTAACAGAACCACCAGTATAATTAATGGTATAACTATTGGCTTGATCATCTTGGTTCCAAACCTGACCTGTTCCTGCGGCATCTGCCCATTCAAAAACAGCATCACCACATTCGGAAACAAAGACCTCTTCGTTACAAGCATAAATATCTGTATACTCTAACTCTAAGACCTCATCTGTATCAGCAAAACCACAAACTGTATAACGGATAATGGTGTTACTCGTCATATAAGGAGTCAGGTCGTAATATTGAAATGTACTAACACTTGCTGTATTGTAACTACCTAATGTCGTAAATGAGTTTCCTCCGTCAATAGATACTTCAACATCGAATGAGTCGGGTCCTCCACCAAAACTCATAAAGTCGTACTTGATAGAAAGTGTTGCATCTGCATAAGTCGATAAATCTGCTGAACGACTAATGGATTTACAATCTGTATCAGAAGTAGCAGACATTTCTAACAAAGAATTACCTATAATGATGTTTCCACCTGTTGCAGTTCCATCATCATTGGTTTCTACCCAATCTGATGACCACATGGCACTTCCATCTTGATTACTGAAACTGGCACTATCAAAATAATCTAAGTGATTATCACATACTTGGGAATAAACAGTATTTGTTCCAAAGCTCCAATATAGCAGTGCCACCCCTATCAGATATAGGAGTTTTAGCTTTTTTATAGTATAAACGTTTTGCATTGAATTGCTTTTTGCTTTTTAAAATCGTATTACAAAAAAAATATATAAAGACACATATATTTCCTGATAGAATTACGATTACAAAAACTTATTGTTTCAAAGATTGGCAAAAGTGCATTTATATCAAAAAAACAAAAAATCTAAAAAAAACTGGACTACAAAACATTAAACATACAAAAACAAAAACATACATCAATAATTCACCCAAATAATATTTTACAATATAAAAACTAAGTATTGATTGTCTGTACTTTATGGAATATTTGGAGAAAAATATGATGAAAAAAAGTAAAAAAAATCTTTTTTCAAGAGTATTTAAATCTTCATTTATACCTCAAAATCTATTTATTAAAAATATTAAAGTATAAAAAAACCTGTCAAAAGAATAAATTTTAGGCGATCTATTCTTTGACAGGCTGGTTCAATATGTTTAAGCAATTCACGAAGAAGTCACAATTGCGTTTATGCTCCTCCTCCTTCAGCGACTATATCTCTCACTGGCGCCTCCGGTATTGGAGTTGGCTCTGGAGTTGACTCAACAGTTTCAGTAGAAGTACCACACCAATTGTAGCAGCAGTTGTTATAGCTGTAGCTGCTGTAAGTGCGTCCACCGTAGTAGCTACATCCATAGTAGCTAGAGCTACCATAGCATGAGCTATAAGAACTATAACGGCTACCACTGTAGTAGTAACATCCACCAATAACTTGTTGTTCATCTGATGCAGTCAATCCAAACTGCTTAAATTCTTGAAATGTTTTCATAGTAATAAAAATTAAATAATTAGGTAATAAAATTAGGTAGTATATTAGACGTAAAAGAAAATTAATTGTTTGGAAAAATAATATTTAAGGCTATATCATACTATTTTTATAACTAATATTATAAATACATTTATTGCTTATTCGGTTGGAAAAGAAGTAAAAATAAGAGATAGGGAAAGCAAAATAGAAATGTTAAAAAATGTTAAATAGAAAAACGGAGTGCCTTCAAATAATGGTCAATTTTAACAAAAGGTAGTGAAATAGATAAAATATATAGGCAAGAAATAGAAGGTGATTTTGGGAGTGTCCTCCACCCCATAGCCCCGATAGTAATGGTATAAATGCAATGGATTGGCGAGTGTTGTAGCAAGGCTGTATTTATAATAATGGATAGCGGGACTTTCTAGGACAACGAAGGATTTTACCTTGCGCTCCAAAATAAAAAAACCAATAAGTAATCAAGAAATATTTGGCAAGAATAGAAAAGAGAAAAAGAAAGAGTAAGTACCTAAACAAAATGATATGATGCTCATCTATTTTTGTGTTGTCTTATAAGATATACAAACAGAGCTTAGAAAATCATCACTATTTTTTTGCTTAGGTACTTAAGTAGCTAAACCCAAATAATCGACACATTTTATGAGGGTCTCTTTTTTACTCATACTGCATTATTTTTCTCCCTAATAGCTCGCTATTGGCTCAAAAAATGCCTTGTCTGACTAAAAAATAGTCTACCTCAAAAATGACGATTATTTACGCATAGGTACTTAACTTTAGGAATTGAGAATAAACAACATCTCTCAATACAAAATATTTTTTCTTTTGGGAAGTTTTTAAAAATAAAACATAGCAGAACTATTATTTCTTTTTAAAGATTCCCAAAAGGAAAGAGTAAGTTGAATGAGTTGTTGATCTTATCCTACTCCAATAAGTAAGCAATTTATCTACTTAATTAAAGCAAATTGTTGCTTATCAAAAATAAATTTACGACTGTATTTTTTCAACGTCATGTGCTTTTTCAAGATCTGCATCCTCATACCACCACCAAGTACCACCGGAAAGTTTTTGTGTTTCATCAGTAGTTAGTTCATACAGTTCAAAGTTTTCAAATGTTTTCATAATTAAAAAGAATTTAAAGGTTAGGTAAACAACAAAACACCTTTTAATTTTTATAAATATAAATATTCACAAATAAAAAAAGGTATATTTATGTACATTCATATATTTTATTAAGGGAGGGGAGTCGTATAAAATATAGAAGTCTGTTAAAATCATTATTAAGAAAGAACCAAAAGAAGTGAATGGTTCTTTATATCGGAAAGTAGTATATCAAATATTAGAAAACTTATTAGTACGATGGATGTATATCAAATGACTGATTATCAATCTCATTTAGATACAACAACAAACTGTATAGTAGTTTGAAAAATAATATTATTCCAGTGTTTTAGGTTTGATCTTTTTAAATAGGGTCTTTAATTTTCTTAGCAATTTCCCATTATAGCCAATTTTCCTATTATTTGATTATTATTTATAAAATACTTTTATTGAATATTAATTGAATATGTTTTCATAAAAAGTAAAAGTCTATTAAGGTCATAAGACCCTAATAGACTTTTAGTTCATTTAGGCTTATCCGCCACCGCCTTCTCCGCCGCCTTCGCCGCCACCGCCGCCGCCTTCGCCGCCGCTATAATCAATGCAGCCACTAATTAGGGCCCAGATGTAATCTGCATAACAAGCGAAGTACAACCACCAGCAGTACGTTCCACCTGTCACTTGTTGTTCTTGTTGAACAGCTAATTCAAACTGCTCAAATTGCTCAAGTGTTTTCATAATTAAAAAATTTAATATATTAGGTAATAAAAATACATGACATTAAAAAATGTCATAAAAAATGTTTTAGACAAAGTTTTGATTCAATAATACCAAGTGAGATTAGTAATCTTTAAGAAGTCATAAATGCAAAATGATCCTTTGCATTTATAGTAAATTAAAAATTAGACTTGAAGGTGATTTGTAAATTGCATTTAGGTAAATTTAAAGCATCTTACAAAACATCATTTTGTTGAATTTGGGGAAGTTGAGCTTGGCATTATTTGTTCAACGCTGATGCAATATTACGTGTTTTTTTTTCTCTACCAAAACATTTGAAAAATAAATATAAATATTTATCTACTTCAAAATACAATCAAATTATATATATCTTGAATTGGATAATTACTAAAATAAAAACCAATTTAAAATACATGACATTTTTCTTTTTATTAAGACAATATTACATCTTAAAAAAAACCCATAAAATATTATATATTTTTATAAGAAGTGGATATTTTTTAGTAAATATCCTAACATATCTATTTTTCAATAAATATATTGGCTTGTAAGTAGACAGGACAAAAACCACTATATGAGAGATAAAAATGCTCAAAAAGGAAAGAAAAAAGATGAAGTATATACAAAAAAAAAGCGGGATCCAACCTTTCAGTTTTATCCCGCTAAGTAAATGTAAAAGTTCTCTTATTCACAAAAACATGAGATGACAATGAATTATGTCAATGAGTTAACAACAGGTGGTACTGGCGTTGGTGCTGGTGCTGGTTCAACAGTAGTTTCCTGTGTTGTTCCACCACAGTAAGAAGAAAACCAACTAGTACAGTTATCTAACAAACTTCCCCAGTCATAGCTGCTGCTACTGCCACAGTCATAGCTATAGCTAGAGCCATAGTCACAACAGTTGTAGTAACTTCCACCACAGCCGCCGCCGTAGTAGCTATAACGAGATCCACCACCATAGTAGCATCCACCTTGAGTGTTAGCTTGCTCAACATTGTTCATTGCATATCCGTTGAAATTTTGTAAATTGCTCATAATTAAAGTAAAATTAGGTTAGAAAAATTAGTTAAATAGGCTATGCGTTTATATGTATATGAACATAAGTCAAATTTGTGAATTTGCTTTTAAGTCTATAAAGTATGAATACTTTTAAGTTTCAAAAACAAAATGAGCTATATCTTAAAAAAAGAACATAGAACTACGAAAGGGAATAGTTGAAGGAAGGGAGTAAAGGATTGGAGAGAGTAAGTTAAATGCTTAAAAGTTTTTCACATTCAACTGCTATATTATACGAGGCAAAATGAGAAAGGTTTAGTTTTTTTAGTATTATTTATATATTTTTTTTACATACATCTATTTACATTCTTTTAATAACATTGATAATCAACAATTTATCACAAAAACAAAAAAGCAATCTAATAACTTACTAGATTGCTTTTTCTTAAAAACTAAATACTGGACTATCGCACAAAGCGTTTAATTTGGGTTCTAATGTGCATTTTTGGGGTCATAGATGGCGACATAGTAGGAGGCGGAGGCATAAATACTATTGTATCAGTTATAGGCTCCTCTAAAATTCCGTCTCCATCACAACAACCGATTTCATATCCATTGCTGTCAAATCCTTTTCCAACAACCTCATTTTGTCCGTCTAGTTCAAAGTTTAAAAAAAGTTCTAAAGTGTTCATTGTCAAAAAGTTTAAAATATAAATGTATCAAGATTATTAAATTAAAAATATCCTAAAAAAAGCAGTTTGAGGACTTCCTCATACTGCTTTTTTATTTTATCAAGTCTTTTTTTGAATTAGACTTCTATATCATTCACCCCAAAATCTGCCACCAATGCTTCAACTTCAGCCAAAATAGCATCTGTATCCAAAGCAGCCACTTGTTGTTCTAGCTCTTCTGCAACAGCAGCAACTTCTTCTGAATTGCACCAAGATGAAAAATCAAAAGAAAAATCTCGCTCTCCCCAACTTCCACTAA
This sequence comes from Chitinophagales bacterium, assembly GCA_020630635.1. Classification (GTDB taxonomy): domain Bacteria; phylum Bacteroidota; class Bacteroidia; order Chitinophagales; family UBA2359; genus JAHDBB01. Next base: position 1,056 of record JAHDBB010000234.1, on the reverse strand, counting down.
ATCGACGTTCTCTTCTGCTGCTTCTACCACCAATTACATTTTCACTAGAGTTTAATTCAAAATTTGAAAAATTTGATAAATTGTTCATAAGTAAGTACTAAGAATTTATAAATAAAAAATATCAATACAAGCTTATTGAGGCTTGTTATTGTCATCAATAAGGAAGGAAATAAGGGGAGATTATGGAAGGAAGCGTTTTAAATATCGACTGCATATATACGACATTTCAATATTCAAACACATAATTTTACGCAGCAAATCTCAAAAGGTTCGCTTTTTAGGCAATTTTATAGAAAATTTTTATATATTAATGTTCTTCTACTCCAAAGGCTTGCATCAGGCTTTTGGTCGCAAAAGTAATGGCAGTCGCTACAAAATAAAAAATACCAATAGCTGCCATCAATGTTCGATATACGTATAGTTTGCTCAATAATAAGCCCGAAAGATATTGGGCAAGGTAGGCTAATAAAGCAGATATTGCTACAAATAAAATAACCGATAAAACAAAGTATTGTAACTGTTTTTTGCGGATAAAAAAGAAGATAAAGGTATTGAGCCAAAGATAAAATCCCATTCCTGTGGTTGCCACGATCCAATGTATTTCAGGGTCACTACTCCAATAACTAGCGGTCAACAAAAAGACCAATGTCGCCAACAATATAAAGAATGCCTGACGAAAGGGACTCATATTTTCAACTTGTTTAAAGGTAAGAATTGGCATATTCGCAAGGTAATAAAAAAAAGCAAATATCACACCCAACTAAAGGATACAATATTTGCTTTTACTTTTCAAAATGTTTTTAGGAGCGAAGGGATTCTTTAATGATTAATTATAAATGGTGAATTATTAATTCGGTTCTGTTCGTGATTTTTCTTTTTAGGAGCGAAAGGTTCTGTACTTCGTCATTACACCAAGTCCCGCTATCCGTTCTCATTGCTGTTGCCTCGCCACAACCCACGCCAATGCACAACACAGCAATACCACTACTATCGGGGCTAGATGGTTGCAGTCTCAACCTCCAGTAACTGAACTAAAAGTCACGTCACTCATCACCA
>JAHDBB010000233.1 GCA_020630635.1 Chitinophagales bacterium | reverse complement strand
GGAAAGTCCCGCTATCCGTTCTTATGAATGCAGCCAAGTTTTAGGAAGCCAACGCATTTGCATTCATACCACTACTATCGGGGCTATTTTTGAAAGAATAGAACGCTTCACAAACAGAATATTTTTTGTAACTTTGATTTTTGTTAATGATTGCGGTTCAGTTTTGAGAACAGTTGCAAACTGTTCCTACACTTGTACATCAATAGCAAGTTTCTAAAATGAATATAGTTAACACAATAGCAGACGTTTTTTTATTTTTATTGCTCTTTTCCTGTGCAAACGAAAAATCAGTTGATTCAAAATATGCAAGTAGTTTGGATTCTTCTCATTCTAATTGTAAGTTTTTGGAGGATGCGGATGTCGTATTGGATGGATACATATTAGTAGATTCCAAAGGAAATATCTATTTTTATTCTAAAGATATTTTGGATGGGCATAAACTTAACCTCATTTTACCACACATGAAAGAGAGCGTGTATGCTAATTTTGATACCTATCTCAATATGAAACCTCCGAATGGATGCGGTTTAAAGGTTGAAATTTATGGTCATTATTTGAGAAAAGTAGATTCTACTTTGGTTTATGGGACAACTGATTTCTTTGTGCATCAAATCTCGTTTCTCGTTTCTGAATTGAAATCGTCAAGACCATGCAAAATAGCCCCGATAGGAGTGGTATGAATGTAGAAGCGTTGGCTTCCTAAAACTTGGCTGCATTCATAGGAACGGATAGCGGGACTTTCTGTAACGACAGGGCAATGTCTATTCGCTCCAAAATATAAAAAGTCACCAGTCACTATCACTTGTCACTAAAAAACTATTGACCATTGACTATGGACTAATCTAAAGTATCTATTCGCTCCAAAAGAGAAAAAAACACGAGTCACTAAATAAAAAACTTGAATAGAGCCGAAAAAATACTGGGAATGGATGATCGTAAAATGATGCTGATTGGCATTATCGTATCCTCCATGTTGATACCTATATTCTTTTTTAATTCCAGTCCTTTGGAAAATTTAAGAGCGTATTTGGTGGAAGGTATTTTGGTGACTTCGATTTTTTCCAGTATCCTTTGGGTGGTGAATCGAACCATTGTGTTCTCTATTTTAGAAAACTATCCTTTCCCAGAAAAGACCAGTCAAAATGTTTTCTTACAAGTCACGCTCATCGTTATCGTTACATTTATCTTAGCCAATATTATTGCGTATATCGAACATCAGTTGCGAAGTGATGGCGTTTATCTCGAATATGTAGAACGAGAAGTGGGGATTTCGGCGATATTAAGTGCGTTTGTTTGTGCGGTTTACAACAGCATTCATATCTTTCATTTATATAAAAAAACACTGGTGGAAAAAGAGCGTTTACAAAAAGAAAATATCCAATCACAATTAGAGATTTTGAAGAATCAGGTCAAGCCTCATTTTCTTTTTAACAGTCTCAATACCTTAGCCAGTATCATTCCCGATGAACCTGAAATGGCAGTGGATTATGTTCAAAAACTTTCTAAAGTTTATCGTTATATTTTGGAGATAAAGGATAAAAAACTCATTCCTGTTGAGGAGGAATTAGCTTGTATCAAAGCCTATTTATTTATGCTCAAAATCCGTTTTGGCGAAAATCTCCAAGTCAATATCCAAGAAGACAACTTAGACTTAGATTCTCATGTGGTGCCTTTATCCTTACAATTGCTCATCGAAAATGCGGTCAAACATAATGTAATTTCCTCTAAAAGACCGTTGCATATAGCAATTTTCCAAGAAAACAATCGCTTAAAAGTTCGGAATAATTTACAGAAAAAAGACCAACAAATGCTTTCGACAGGAACGGGACTTAATAATATTAGAAGTCGTTATGAAATCTTGTCGAAACAAGATATTGAGGTTTTGGAAAATAAGGAGTATTTTGTTGTCAGCTTGCCTTTGATTGAAGTCTTGTCATAAAATAGAAACATGTCTCAACAATCCCATAAAATATTACTAATCGAAGACGAAATTCCTGCGGCTAAACGCTTGAAAAAACTCGTCCTTGAATGCTGTGAAGGAAGCCAAATCTTGGACGTTTTGGATAGTGTCGAAGATGCCGTAGAGTGGTTTCAAAATCATCCTACGCCTGACGTAGTTTTTATGGATATTCAATTAGCAGATGGATTGAGTTTCAGTATTTTTTCCAAAGTAGAGGTTAATTGTCCTGTGATTTTTACGACGGCTTATGACCAATATGCGATCCAAGCGTTTAAAGTCAATAGTATTGATTATTTGCTTAAGCCTATCGAAAAAGACGCACTCCATGCAGCTTGGCAGCAGTTTTTGCGTTGGCCTGACCAAAAGGATAGTGATCTCCAAAACCTTTTAGCCAACTTTCAACAGCAGTTGCAAAAGCCTAAATTCAAAGAACGTTTTTTGGTAAAACTGGGGGAGCAGTATAAGTATATTTACACCAAAGACATTGCCTATTTTCGTTCTGAAAGTAGTATTAGTTATTTGGTCAATACGCACAATGTGAGTATGATTATAGATGAGAAAATGGATGAGATAGAACGACTTTTGAATCCGTCAAAGTTTTTTAGAATCAATCGAAAATACATCATTCACATTGATGCCATTGATAAAATCCATACCTATTTGAATAGTCGTTTGAAATTGGAATTGAAGCCTGTTTGTAAAGATGAGGTGATTGTCGCTAGAGAACGGGTCAATGCTTTTAAGGAGTGGTTGGATTCCTAATACAGTTCTTTACTTGATTTGGGGACGATGGGACGTTTACAGTTCTTTACTTGGTTTGGGGACGATGGGACGTTTACAGTTCTTTACTTGGTTTGGGGACGATGGGACGTAGATAGGTCGAATAAATTTCTCAAATATCGTCCCTTCGTCCCAAACATGTAAAGAATAAACAGTCCGTCCCTTTATGTCACTTTTATCATCACCAAGAAGTTGCGACCTCAACGATTTAGCCCCGATAGTAGTGGTATCACCGCATTGACTTGGGACTTGCGGTAGAGCTTGGCTGTGGTGATAAGAACGGATAGCGGGACTTGCTTTTACGACGAAGCAATAAAAGTTCGCTCCTAAAACTCAATAACCACAAGCTGAACTGTAACTATGGACTATGGACTGGAAAACTATCGACTTAGACAACTTTATAATTAAAAAAAATATTTATTTGTAAATTCAATTTGTCTCTTTTTGGGAGTATTCGTACTTTTGAATGAAAATATCAACTTACTCTTAAAATCAACAAAATGAGTTTATTTAATCTGATAAAGAATGTGGTCAAAAAAGTGCAGGAGAAAAATGCTGCTGACCCCAATATTAAAACGGCAGATGAGTCTGTGTTTAAAAACATGATCGAAAAGTTGCCAACAAAGGAGGCAGAAGTAGAGGTGGGGACAGAGTCGCAAAATGAATGGTTGGAAAAGATTGCAAAAGGTGTGAAGGAAGTACAAACACAAAATGAGGCTGATCCCCATGTTGAAACAGCAGATGCTTCTGTTTTTGCGGATATGATGAGAGAGATAGATGACTTGAAATCAAAAGTGGCTACTTATGAAACGAATGCGGCTAATCCTCCTAGTGCTGTTACACCACCACCTGCGCCTAATCCCAATGCTGGTTTGCCGATGAAAGCGGTGACCAATAGTAATGGCGGAAGTTTGCAATTGTACAAAGAAGCGGATATGGGTTCGCCTAAATATGATCTTTTTATCCCTGACATGTCTTTGATTACCGTATTACAGTATTCTGATAAAGGTATTCGTTTAGACGGTCAAGATTCTAAGTTTGTATTGATTGATTATAATGGAACGAGAGGTTGGACTTTTGATACTTACTTGAATTTTAATTAGAAAAACTCTTACAATCGGGTTGATGTATAAATGAATTGTACACAATCCGATTGTCTTTATCCTTACTTTCTATTCTACTCTTATTACAAGCTCTTCTTTTAAAAAACATTGGTAACTTTTGCTAATACCAAATAAAGATCCCACTCCTTCAATCTCTACTTGAATGGGATAATTGCCTGCCTCTTCAACTGTTCCTTCCATAAAAAAACAGCCTGTTTCTCCACCTTCCCATACGCAATCATCTGTATCACAAAACCAGGTCAAACCTTTGGGCAATCCTTGAACATCCACAATCTTAATACTTTGAATCTTGGCTCGATTGGGCATATAACCTGAACATTCAATCAAGGAAGTATTGTTGACTTCTGTACTCGTTTTAGGATTTCGGAGGACGGTTGCCAATTGACTATATTCACCCGATTTTAACATACTTTGGTCGAAGATAATTTCAAAACCCTCTGATAATTTGGCTGTATTGCAGTCTTGGGCGTTTGTACTTTGAAAACCTAAAAAGAGCAATAGGGCAAGGATCATTTTTTGCATAGTGAAGAAGTTTTTATCAATAAAAAAACCACCTAGAAACAACCCATGTTTCTAGGTGGTCAAAATCAAAATATGATTAATCGTATTTTATTTCACTAATAAGACTTTCTCCGTCAATGATTGTTTATTCGATTCTAATTTTAAATAGTAAAGACCAGAAGCATAGTCTGATAAATCGACTTGATATTGTTGAGTTGCTGTTTGAATGGTATGTGTTTGTAACAATCGACCATCTACTCCAAATACATGGAGTGCAATATCACTTATAACTGTTTCTTCAAAAACCAATAATACTTGTCCATTGGTTGGGTTGGGTTGAAGATTAAAAAGTTGTCCATTGATTTCAGAAATACCAGGTGCAGGTTCGGTCAAGAAAGTGTAGGTTTCAGAAGTTGCACTTCCACATTCGCCCGTCGCCAATACATTCCAGAAATAATAAACGCCACTTTCTAAGGCAACCTCTACAGGATAGCTGGTATCTGTTACAGTAGACGATTCGACAACATCTTCAAAATCGCTGTCTGTTGCAATGATTACTACATAAGAATCTGCACCATCTACACTTTCCCAACTTAAAGTAGGCGTAATAGAAGTCGCAATTTCATCATTGCTAGGACTGGTTAAAGTAGCGGCAATAGGTGTTGGTTCAACTGTTACATTTACTTGTGCATTGTTGGAGTTGACTCCATCATCGGCATTAAATGTAATCGTATAATCTCCTATATCTTCTAAGCCTGTTGTAAGCGTTGCAGTTGTACCTGAAGGATTAAATTCAATATTGCTTCCTGTTGGCAAACCACTGGCAGAAAGTGTTGGATCGTTAAAGCTCTCTCCTAAATTAATATCAAAAGAAAAACTTTCTCCTGCACAAATAGTTTGTGTTGTAGGAGTCACGACAACACTCAATTCACTTAAAGTAGTAAAAGAAGAAACACTAGAAATAGCTTCACCACAATCATTGATAGCCGTCACTTGCCAGTAATAAGTTGTTCCATATAATAATGGATCTGGTGTATAAGCAGTACTGGTCGTTATATCTGATTCCAAAATAAAACCAAAGTCAGGATCTCCTGCAATTTCGATTAGATATTCATTGGCAAATTCAACAGTTTCCCAAGTCAAAATAGGAGAAATTTCAATATCAAAAGCATTATTGGGAGGCGTATTCAAACTCGCTGCACTAGGACTACTGCTAATATTAATCGTGACAACATTGGTGGTTTCATTCGTTCCATCACTTGCCGTTACACTAATGTCATAACTTCCACTTGCTCCGCCTAAATCGCTCAAAGTAATCGTCGTACTCGCTCCTGGATTGATTGGATTTTCCGCAAAAGTAAGGGTACTTCCAGTAGGGTTGCCCGTAGCCGTTAAAGTGACAGGACCTTCAAAAGCAGTACCCAATGATACACCAAAATTGACAGTTTCATTGGTACAAACGTTGGCATTTTCTGTTGTTACATTGACAGAATACTCCGAAGCTATAGTGGCACAAATATCTAAGTTCCAGTTTTGTAATTGACCACCATCTGCACTGTAAGTATCTTCTACTGTCAATGTCCAAGTTCCTTGCATCTCTTCCCCATTAAAATCAGCTAAACTTCCTTGAGGTTGATAGGTTCCACCATCATTGTAAGGACAAGGCAAAGAACTAGAGCCAGCATCATCATCGAAATTGATATTGAAATTTTCGACAAAAGGACATTGTTCTGCAACAAGAATGACATTGGTTCCTTGTGGACTAGTCAACGTAAAAATAAGATCGCTTAACCAAGAATGAGTTCCGACTAAATCCACGACATCAATATCTATAATTGTACCACTTTCGGTAATTTCTAAGACAGATTGAATTGTATTGGGTACATCACTGTTGATAGCAATAGGAACATCAACAGAAGTATTTATACCACAAGCAGTATTGGCTGTTGTAAAAGAAGATACACTAGACCAATCGCCCATACCACAAATACTGCTGCCTCTAACTCGCCAATAGTAGGTAGTAGTAGGAGCGAGATATTGTGAGACGATTTCAGAAGTATTTTCTATATTGGGATTGTTGTAAGCAAGAACATCAAAATTTTCATCGCTGGCTACTTGTAATTCAAAAGTGCTGGCGTTTTCTCCTGACCACATAAATTCTGGAAGAGTGGAGACTTCTGTTGCAGCATTGGGAGGACTCATCAAAGCTGTACTTGGAGGAATGCCTTGAAAAATGGTAAGCAAAAGATTGGATTCTGTTGTATTGACTCCATCCGTACCTGTAACGACAATGGTATATTCACCTGGAGTTGCTGCCATAGTGTTACCAATCGTCAATGAAAATCCTTCTCCTGGCGCAACCGTCTCAATCGAAAGAGTTGCATTTGCACCGCTAGGTACATTACTGAGAGACAAAGAAACAGGACCTTCAAAATTATCACTTGCGACCATATTATAAACGACTTCATCAGGCGCACAAATTTCTTGAGCAATAACATCAACGGTTAAAGAGTAACTCAAATCTTTTCCATCTATAAATGCAACTCCTAAATCCAATGGGTCTAACCAATCTTTTAACCTTGTTTGAGGACTTCCTCCACCTTCCCAAGAAGTGTAGATACGTCCATACCAATCAGGCTCATTGTTACCACAAGCAGCCCCACCGCCATGCAACTGTCCGACAATTCTTTCATCTTGGTCGAATAAAGGAGAACCAGAAGAACCACCTTCTGTTGTTCCAATATCCCAATCTTCTACACGAACATGATCCGCATTTGTATTAGAGGAGTTGTCCAAATAGAACGTAATAGAAGAAGGATCATCTTCAAAGCTAATTCGCTTCTCTTCATTATTAGGATGGTGAATAGCAATGGAAGTCATAGGAGCCACATCCTCTCGATTCCAACCTGCCAAAAAACCTTCTGCCTCTTCAACCACTGGATCATCAAACTCTAATAAAGTCATATCACTTGGATTATAACTGGCTCTATGAATGGCTCCTGTATTAAAGGTAGTCAAAGGACCATTACCAGAACTTCCACTTTCACCTGAATTAGGTTGACGACACTCTTGGTTTTCAAAGTTCCAATAAGCCACTACTCCTGGAGCATCAGAAGGACCAATTCCACAGTGAGCAGCCGTCAAAAAATAAGGCGTTTCATCTTGTGCTGTATTATTGATAAGCGCACCAGTACAATTTCCAAAACCATTGACGGTCATATAGGCTACTGAACGGATAATATCTCGGTGATTTTCCACTTGAGGCCATCCATCTGCTTCCCCACAAATTACATCTAAGTTACAACTTCCAGAAGCACTAGCGGCACTACCAAAATCCATAAATGCGTGATTGACTTTACCAATATTGATAAGCAACTGTTCTTTTGCTGATTCGGGCAACTGAATTTCCACCACTATATCATCCGACTCGATAATAGGCGACCACAATTGTTTATGATCCTCATTATCTCTTGCTGTAAATGGACCCATTACTGTTTCATAATCGGCACTATAAATGATTAAACTACCAGATTCAGGCATAAAATATTGAGGGAAGCCCAGATTGAGCGATCTTGCATTTTGTGAAGTAATCCGAATACGCCAAACAGCCATTCCATTCGGCAAAGTCTCCCAAGTTCCCATTGTTTCGGGATTGATATCGACATCCAATGGTTGAGCAAAACAAGACAGGCGCCCTGATTGTCGTTGTGCCAATTCATTATCCAAAAGGGTTTTATTATCCAAAACAGGCATCAGTTCTTGCGCTACCTTTGACAAATCTTGCGTTCCTTTAGCAATTCGTTCATCAACTTGCGCCCACCCACTCAACAGCGGAAGGATACTTAAAATGACGATAAGTGATAGAGGTTTGAATCTCATAAGTTATATATTTAGTAATTAATTTTTTTGTTTTTCTAGGAGCGAACGGTTGAGTACTTCGTCGCAATGGCAAGTCCCGCTATCCGTTCTCATTCGTGTCGCCCAGTTTTAGGCAGCCAACGCTTCTACACGAATACCACTCCTATCGGGGCTATTAGATTGAGGACAGAAGTTCTTAGTATCAATAGAGGAAGACCAACATCTTGATTGATGGATTATATACAAAAATCTTTCACAATCTACACCAAAAGTCATTCTTTTGATTAAGAAGCAAAAATATAGTAAAAAATGTATATAATCATCAAATCAATCGCTAAACTACGGAATTATAGAGGTTTTTGCTATTCTGTCTTAGGATACGTCTTTTAGTAGTCATTTTTAATTGGGATTCTATCTATTATAAAAAGCGATGCTGTTATCAGAGGGAGAGACTGCAACGATCTAGCCCCGATAGTAGTGGTATGAATGCGAAAAAAATGACATTTTTCTAAAAAATGTCATTTTTAGAGTATGCATAAGAACGGATAGCGGGACTTTCCATCACGACGAAGCTCCCCAAAGTTCGCTCCTAAAAAAGAGCCTTTACTAAAGTATAAAGCCACGAAAAAATCAAGAAAATCCTATAATTCTAAAAACCCTGATTCTAGGTGTATGAAGAGAAAAATAAAAAGGTCCCTTACGTAATACAAATTACTCCACAACATTCAGATATTTTGTACTTTTGAAAGATGAAAGCACAGAATATTACATACCTTATTATATTGTTTTGCGTCATTGGAATGGGTGAGTACTTGAATGCTCAAACAACTGTAGAACTGGATAGTACGACCTTGACACGCCGAGATGTCGCTACAGGATTACAAGTCCC
>JAHDBB010000232.1 GCA_020630635.1 Chitinophagales bacterium | reverse complement strand
TACGACTTTATGACAGTACCCCCTAGTATGACTTAATGAAAGTCGACATAAAGAACAAATTAATAAAGAGGTAATGTCATTGGATGTTACCTCTTTTTTTATTTCTATTCAGATATTTTTTGCCACGAATACACGAATGTGGTTTTTGTGATTCAGATATGAGAACAGATGCAATCTGTTCCTACAATTCTTTTTTGTAGATTCTACATTGCCCCATTCCTTCTACCTTTTCTACCTTCCACCACTCCATTTCTAACTTCTCTAATACCTTGATCGATGCTTTATTATGGCTGGAAACCCGTCCTATAATTTTGGTGAGTTTTAAGGTATCGAAGCCGTAGTCTAATACCGCTTTGGCTGATTCTGTGGCATAGCCTTTGTTCCACTCCTTTTGGAAAAATCGAAAACCTATATCGGTAAAATCTTCTAGATGATATTTGAGTCCACACCAGCCTATAAAATGTTGGGTTTCTTTGTGAACGACTGCCCATCGTCCATAACCATTTTTTTGGTAATCTTGATAGTTGGCTAGAAAGTTTCGGGCGGCTTGGATAGATGAAAAAGGTAGGTCTCCTGTATATCTTAGGACATCAGGATCATTATTGAGTTGATACATTTTGCCTGCATCCTTTAACTCGAATTGTCTGATGAAAAGGCGTTGAGTTTGTAGAATCATGGTCGATAGTCGATAGTCGATAGTCGATAGTCGATAGTCGATAGTCGATAGTCGATAGTCGCATACGAGTTTTTAAGACGAATAGTTTTACTCAATTCTTTAGGATTGAGAGACACGAGATGATTACTGGTACTAAGAAGTTGCGACCTCAACAAGCTAGCCCTGATAGTAGTGATATTCGTGGGAAGCGTTGGCTTAGAAAAACAGGGCAACACGAATAAGAACGGATAGCAGGACTTTCCATTACGACAACGTACTTTACCTTCCGCTCCTAGCCAAAAATATGAATAGGATTATTGGATTTTTCGTGATTAATAGGATGTTAGTTTGGAACTTAAAAACACAATCTAAGCTACTAATATGGACTATTGACCATCAACTATCGACTAAAAAAACGTCACTTAGGATTTTATATCCACCTTTTTGGTAGGTTCTATCTGGGCATTGCGAATGGCAATATGACGGGCAACGAGTTGGAGAAGTTGTTCAAAAGCGGCTGAACTTGGGGTGTTTTCTTCTAAAATCGCTGGACGACCTGTATCACCTCCTTCTCGAATGGATTGGACAATCGGAATTTGACCCAACAAAGGAATATCGTACTCTTTTGCAAAAGCTTCGCCTCCACCCTTTCCAAAAATGTAATATTTGTTGTCGGGCAATTCGGCTGGTGTGAACCATGCCATATTCTCCACAATCCCCAAAACAGGAATATTGATGTTGGGCATTTTGAACATACTGACCGCTTTTTTGACATCTGCTAAAGCAACCTCTTGGGGAGTCGTGACCACCACCGCAGCCGTTACAGGCATTGTTTGTACCAACGTCAAATGAATGTCACCTGTACCTGGCGGAAGGTCAAATAAAAGATAGTCTAACTCGCCCCATTCGGTATCCGTCACAAACTGCTTGAGGGCTGAAGAAACCATCGGTCCTCGCCAAACAATGGCTTGGGTTTCATCTACTAAAAAACCGATGGAAAGACATTTTACTCCGTATTTTTCGAGGGGCTGCATACGGTGTTGACCATCTATTTCTACTACTTTGGGACGCTCTCCCTGTAAACCCAACATCGTCGGAATAGATGGACCATAAATATCGGCATCAATCAAGCCAACTTTTGCGCCTGTTTTGGCTAATCCTAACGCTAAATTGACCGCTACAGTTGATTTTCCAACGCCTCCTTTTCCAGAAGCAATGGCAATGATATTTTTGACATCCTTTAATACCGATTCATTTTGTTGGCGGGCAGAAGTGACACTTGCTGTAAAAGTAATGTCTATTTGTAGGTCGGGACTGACCATATTGTGAATGGTATTGATACAGTCGCTTTCGATCTTGCCTTTGAGTGGGCAAGCAGGAGTGGTCAATTCAATGGTAAAAGAGACATTATTTCCCTCTACTTTTACGTCTTTGATCATGTTGAGAGACACCAAATCTTGTTTTAAGTCTGGATCATCTACATAAGAAAGGGCATTGAGAATATCGGATTGGTTAGGCATGGATTGTTTCTAATTTTTAATTGTGAAAATGATATTCAAAAACCATTTATTCAACATGAATACGATTCACAAAGTTTTCTAAAATGTACTCTTCCATATCGGTATGCAATTGTTCCTCATTTTCTTGTAAATTGTAGAAGAACCACATTAGAAAAATACTCAAAATCAAGGCAACTAAGGTTGTATCAAAGGCAACGTACATGTTCGCTGTAATTTGTCCCAAGACTTCTGGGTCGCTGGCTCTGTCGGCTAATCCCAATGCTTGTGCAATCCCCATAATGGTTCCGATAAAGCCGATAGAGGGCAATGCCCACGCTAAGTAACGGACAATGGATTGTTGCCCTTCCGCTTTATTTTGGTTGATTCTAATTTGATTGGATACAACTTCGATAACATCCGAAATGGAGTTATTGGCTCTGAATTTGGTGCTGGCTTTCCGAATGACATCGGTCATCAAGAACTTATGATCCTTTTCGTAATTAATCATCTTGATCTTTAACTCATTGATGTCTTCAGGCGATAAAACCCAGTGTTCTTTTTCGGGTAAAAAGCCCATTCCAAAGGACTGTTTTTCGTATTTTACCCGACTATTGCGTTCATTGATTTCTAATAATCCCCAAAAGAAGAAAATAAAGGTCAATAATTGAATGATTCCTTGTGGCATGTGTCCGCCAAATATTTGGAAAATTCGTTTGATGGTTGGTTGATCGACGATGGTATATCCTGCTACGAAGATGCCCACCAATACAATAGAAATAACTATGGCTAAAATTAAATTTTTGCTACGACTTCTCATATATGACTCTATGTTTTTTGCAAAGGTAGTAAGTGGATTTTGATTTCACTAGAAAAGCCCATGTTATTTGGGCTTAAAGTTGAGAACAACTGTTTTGGTATAGTCGGTATTCATCACACTAGAAACTGCTTCTTCGTAGTTGATGGATTGATAGGCGTTTTTGAATGCCAATTTGGTTTCTCCCACTTGTACGGTATCTCCATCTTTAAGATAGACACATGCTCCTTGTCCCAACTTGTCTTCTAATCCATTGATATAGGTTCCATTGGTGCTTCTACGTTGCTTATTGATTCCATCATGCAATATATAAATGAAGCGATGAATAAAGTCTTTTTTGACTTCAATGGTACAATGTGTTCGACTCACGTATTTATCGTCTTCCACTCGAACATCTACATGATGTGGTCCATCTGGACGACCAATGATATTCATTCCTTGAAACAACTCATACGTAACAGGCAATCTGTTTTCTGTATGAACAACCAACCAACCTGCTACAATTTTACCATCTTTTTCAGGATTTTGATTTTTTCTAAAGATGATTTCCTCTGTTTTAGGCTTCGTGTCTTCAAAAAATTTGGGGGTTTCTTGTGGTCTTTCAACGGTTGTTTCTACTATGGGTGGTGGTGAAGATGGTGGCGGAGTTAGCGCAATTTCTTCCTCTTGTGGTGTTTCTTCTTTTTTTCTAAAAAGGTCATTAAATTCCTTTTTACGTTGTTGGATGTTTTCGGCAAGAAAATCACTTACGGACTTAGAAGGTTTGGGAGTTTCCTCGACTTTGGGTTCTACCTTTTCTATAATGGGTGGCTTATCAGACGTTTTGGGAATATCTGCAATGGGCAAATTATCCACAGGAGCCGACTCTGCGACTTTATTTGGCTCTTGTATTTCCTCGCCCTTTCCCTCATTTTTTGCCTTAATTTCAGCCAATCTTTTTTCTAGTTGATTGACCAAAACTTCTCGTTTTTCTTTCATTTGATCCACAATAGACTGACTAAAATCGTTTTGCTTAAAATCCTTCACGACTTCTTCTTCGGGTTGTTTTTCGTCAGACTCGACATACTTATGCATGGGGTAGTTGCAATAGATACAACGATATTTGGGGCTAATGACGGGCGTAACTCTTTTACAATTAAAACATTCAACTTTTGCCATAGTTTTTTTATTAATGATGAATTGTGAATTATCAATGATGAATGCGGTTCTTTTTGGGGCTTCATCCTAAAGAATGAAGTAAAAGCGTTTTTTGTTTTTTTAGGAGCGAACTTTTGGATACTTCGTTGTTACGGAAAGTCCCGCTATTCGTTCTTACCACCAAGCCACCCGAACCATTTTGCCAATACACATTGGTGATACCACTACTATCGGGGCTAGTTCGTTGAGGACAATCCCTATAGAAACTGAACCGCTTTAGAATTTTGGAATTAAAAATTAGCATTTAATTCATTCGGGGCTAGGTCATTGAGGTCGCTACCTTTGATTTTCGTTTTTTGTGGCTCGTTACTTGGGAGAATTTGACAACTTCGGTTGGGTTTTTACATAAAAGTTGTCAAATTATTCTACGTTTTTTGCCACAGTCTTTCAGGGGTTCTGTCCAAAATAATATAGCCCCGATAGGAGTGGTATGAATGCGAAAATATGACATTTTTTAGAAAAATGTCATATTTAGAGTATTCATAAGAACGGATAGCGGGACTTTCTATAACGATGAAAGACAGACCTTTCGCTCCTCTATAAAATGTCACCATAACAGTCACCAGCCACTCTTACTTGTCACTCACAAAGAAAGACATCAAAAATACATGCTTGTGAAATGCCATAAAATTATTAAACGGATTTTTAGGGTAAAAGGGTGAGGAAATGACAGTAAATTTTACTTCTTCATCACATATTTCAATAATAATTGTCCGATCAATGGGCGATTTTCTTTTTTGGCTTCATCCATCAGGCGTTTTCCTTTGACAAAATCATGTGCGCCTCCACATTTGCCATTGTACAGCATAAAACCTAAGAAAAACTTCGCTTCTGAATCAAATTCTAAGGCATACTCATAAGGACTCAAATATTTATAGCTTTCTACATAGTTTCTTTCCTTAAAGTACGACTTGCCGACCTCAATATGTTTGGCCGCTTGCGTGTTGGGTTGAGCATAAGTGGGCTTAGGCGGTTCTGGAATCGGCTTTTCCACCTTTTTAGGAATCACCTGAGTCGCTTTGGGTTCGACCACTTCTTGAGGCTTTGGCTTAGGTGGAGTTGCCTTAATGATCTGGATTTCCTCTTTTTTAGGACGCTGTTCTAAAGTCTTTTCCAGGATAGGTTTGCTCAAAATTTGAGTTGCATTCAAATCTATATTTTCTTTGACAACTTCAACAGAAATTTTCTTTTCTAATATATCTAATAATTCCTGAGCAGTTTGCACTCTTTTGGTGGCATCTTTGACCAGACAACGCCTCACCATTGTTTGATAAGGTTCTTCCAATCGCCCATATTCAATAATTATGTCTTTGAATAGGATATTACTCAAAATTTCTTCATTGCTTAATCCCGTTGAACGATTGCCAAAGGGCGTATTTTGCGTAAAAAGTTCGTAGATAATGATGCCTAGTGACCACAAATCTAAGTTGGTTTGTGCCTTTCCATTGGTTCCATACTTGGTGGGATTAAATTGTTCAGGAGCCATGTATTCGATACTGCCCAGTAATTGAGTAGAAGCCGATTCTGAAACATTCATTTTTTTACTAATACCAAAGTCTGCTATTTTGGGCAACAAAGTGTCTTTTTCGTCCTTATGAAGCAAGATATTTTTGGGTTTCATATCTCGATGGGCAATCTCTTGTTCATGAAGGTAACGTAAACCTTCTAGAATGCCTTTGATGACTAATTTGATGGTAGCTTGTGGTTTGTCCTTGAAAAGCTTGGTGATGTCTCCAGCATTGGCATATTCCATAATGCCGACCTGTATTTGCTCTACTTCACCAATGGCATTGGTAGATTCAATAATGGTGGCATCATAATAACGAATAATATTGGAGTGGACTAAATCGCCCATCCGAATAATTTCGCCAATAATGTCGTATTTTTCAGACCAAGTACCATTATAAAATTTTAGGGCAACATCTCGTCGTCTAATGGCATCATGCGCCTTATAGACTTTGGAGAAACCGCCTTTTCCAATCAAGTCTGTCTTAGGATCAAATTTATATCGTTCTCTAAAATTCATAGTGAGGAGTTGTTGTCAACTCTGTTAGTTTTTAAGGTTTGGATACAGAACAGATGCGATCTGTTCCTACAAGCTTTTGTTTTTAGTTGAATTAACTAACAAATGTAGTTAAACCTGCCCCAAATTTATAGTATCTAATACCTTTATCAAAAAGTCTTTACGATTTTCAGTCAAAAGCCCCTTCTTTAAACTCATAATTGTGAAATAAGATTCTTTTTTGAAACATTTTTTTAACATTTTGTCTCATATATGAACTGAATCTTATAATAAATCTTATTTTTAATCTGCAAAAAGCAGTTTTTCAATCGAAATTTTTTTTTTAAAATATAAAATCAAACACTATGAAAAGTTTTGCGTGGTGTCTTCTATTGACACTTGTTGGGTTCCATGCGGTCGCTCAAGACCAAAATACCGATGACGATAAGGAGGTTAGAGTCAAAATTATTGTGGAGGATGGAACGAATAATGACCAAACAGGGGAAACAACTATCCAAAAAGTGGAAAAGGTCAATGATGGAAATGTGCAGGAGGTACAAGTCGAAGATGGAAAAATCATTATTGACAAGGATAAGGTGGAAATCAAGGAGGTTAGTGAGGAGATGGAAATGAAAATGGAGGAAACGAAAGAAACCAATTTCCCTGAATTTAATTTGCCTCCATTCGATGTAGTTGAAGAAGATAAAAGTATGAGTGAAGGGGTACAAATTGGTCAAAGTGTTTACATTCCTGACGCTTTTCCGAAAGATGTAGCCGAGCTTTGGCAAGATAAAATGAAGGATTATAAAGCCAGTCGTAAGATTAGTAAAAATAGCAAGGTGTATAAAATGAACAATGATGGCGAAGTGAGAGCAACGGATATGATGATGCCTTCTATTAGCAATGAGTTGATTAATGTCTATGCCACTTTTGTTCCTGATGGTACAGGGGTGAAAGTTACCAGCTTTTATGAATTGGGCGAAGGGGAATTTTTGACTCATGACGATAATCAATCGGGTTATCAAGTTTCTGAACGCATCTTAAAGGATTTTGGTAAACAAGCGATGCGTATGTCTGTTGAGCAAGAATTGGCGACGGAAGAAAAAACGCTCAAAAAAATTGATGCGGAACAAAAGAAGTTGATTCAGCAAAATGCGAGTATGCATAAGTCGATTGAGCGCAATGAGGCTTTGATTGAGAAGGCTAAAATGGATATTGAACAGGCTAAATTGGATATTGATCAGAATTTAATTGACCAAGAGAATAAGATTGCTGAGGCGGATGCTCAAAAGAAGTTTTTGCAATATGTGAAGGAGAAGTTGAGTAAGTTTTAGAGGTGGTGGCTGGTGGTGTGTGACTGGTGGCTTTTTAGTTCTTTTGTGATTTTACAAAATATATAAATGAAGAGTCCTCTTTCTGTTGGAAGGGGGCTTTTTTGTTTTTTACCACATAAGTTATATAAGGAGAATAGAAGATTTTTCCACCACATAAGTTATATAAGGAAACATAAGGTTTTTTCACCACATAAGTTACATAAGGAAACATAAGGTTTTTTCACCACATAAGTTATATAAGGTTTTTTGGTTCAGTTACTATAGGTTGAGACCACAACCCAATAGCCCCGATAGCAGTGGTATGAATGCGAAAATATGACATTTTTTAAAAAAATGTCATATTTGGAGCAGGCATAAGAACGGATAGCGGGACTTGCCTGCACGACGAAGCACCTAAAAATTCGCTCCCAATGCAAATTATCAAAGTAAGTAGAATAATATGGTCTATCGACTGATTAACTATGGACCAAAACTTACCACAAATAACTCCGAGAATTAAGATAGGTTTCCGCCATTCGATTGTACTGTTGATTGGTGAAAATGCAGCGGCAGTTGGCAGGATAATAGGACATTATATTATTGGTTGGTGGTACATAAAATTCCATATTAGGGTCCACTAAATTTTCAAGAATATTACAAACATCCATAGAATCCATTTGAATACCTGGTGTATAAGGGTCTGCATCTGTATCACAGATAAGATCGCCTGCTTCCTCACAATTAGAACCATTAACCAGTTCAATTCCAAACATAGTTTCATGAGTATGATATAGCCCAAAATAATGTCCCAACTCATGACCAATGGGTTTTTGTGAGCCTAATACAACAAAATCACGGTTGGCTACGTCAGACGGCATAGTAGTATAACCTGCACTAGCTCCTTCATCTATTGAATTGACCAAATAGAGATTGATCGTATTATCCTGATAATGCATGGTCAACATTTCTTCTTCAAAATCCTCTCTTATAAGATCATAAAAATTGTAATTGGGCATATAATCCACCTTACAAACCTGAAAAGAAAGTTTAATGGGTTCAAAAAGAGTATTAGCATATTCAATCAGTGCTTCTACATCTTCTTCTGTACAAGTAAGATTACCGTCTTTATCTTGGGCAATATGAACCGTAACGGAAAGTGTTTTATTAAGGCGAGGGACTGGCGCACTTTTTTCTAAAGAAGTAAAGATTTGTCCTTGCATAAACTCTTTGTGGGCTTTGGTAATTTCTGTTCCACAATTTTGGGCGTTTATACAAAAACTTGATAAAAAAAGCAGTAAAGTTATTAAGATTTTGGGCATTGAATAGGGTTTATTTGTACAATCGTTGAGATAAAGCTACTTGTATTTTTTGGAAAGGACAAAAGGTTGATACATTTTTTTATAAGTTTCGGCATTTTTTGACATTCTTATGTTTTCTAATGACGGTAAGAAGGCTAAATTTGTTGGAACTTTTAATTCCCACATTTATTATTTAAATTTGAGGATGTAAGGATTTTTTTATTGTAGGGACGAAGGGACGTTGTGGTTCATTTTTTAGGCTAGGAGCGAAAGTTTTTTCTTTCATCGCTAGAGAAAGTCCCGCTATCCGTTCTTATCACCCTTGTAGAGCAAATTC
>JAHDBB010000231.1 GCA_020630635.1 Chitinophagales bacterium | reverse complement strand
GCTTCGACTGCTGGCTTTAAGGCTTCGATGGCTTTTTCTCGATTGGCTCGATCAATGAAAATGAAACCTGTTGCTTTGAACAAAGGACCTAACGGATGAAAAGCGAGTTCTTTTTTGGCAATGGCTTTGATGTCTTTACGCAATACTTTGGCAAT
The DNA here is from genome assembly GCA_020630635.1 of Chitinophagales bacterium. Classification (GTDB taxonomy): domain Bacteria; phylum Bacteroidota; class Bacteroidia; order Chitinophagales; family UBA2359; genus JAHDBB01. The sequence continues at coordinate 8,976 of JAHDBB010000231.1, read as the reverse complement.
GATAAATAACTCGGCACTGCTTTGGTGATTGAATAAAAAGACGGCTGGACGATACGCTAAGTTTTCTTTTCCTTTGACAATAATATCTAAACCTGCCATTGTAGAACCCAAATCTCCTGCGGTCTCAATGACTGCATTTACACCTTTGCGCCACGATAAATTGATGGCTCCTGTCATAATGCCTTTGACGACAGAAGGGTAGAAGCTGGCTAATGCTAAACCTGTACGAATACTATTGGTTAAGGGCGTTCCATTGTGTTCTGCAAAACGGTGAATGGTCCAGTTGTTTTCAAAAGCCAATTGCGCTAGCTTTTTATCAGGGTTGATGACTTTTTGATTGCCCACAATTTGTAAAAGAGGAAGATCGTCAATGCTGTCTGTGTAAAAATAACTCTTAGCTAAATTAATGTTGTGTTCTTGGGCAAATTCTCTGGCGTGGTGGGCTTTGCCTTGTCCCCAACACGGTGGATCAACAATTTTACCTGTAAATTTCCCATTTTTTACATCCAACCTCGTACACATAATATGCTCAATATCTAAGTCTCTGGCAACGGGATTGACTTGGTAAGGAGTCGCTGCTGATACAATGGCTACGGTGTGTCCTTGTGCCAAATGTGAATTGACTAAGATACGGGCTTCGGGATAAATGGCTTGGGCTAAATGCTCTAAATAAACATCTTCGCCTAATTCAATAAATTTCTTTTCTTCTAAACCTTTGAGACCTTGTGCAGTAGAATTGATGAGACCAGAGAAGTTTTTATTGCCTGAAGCATAGAGTAAAAATCCTGTGAAATTGCCTACGACTTCACGAGTGGTTGCTCGTCCACTCAATAAACGACTTTGTAGAAATTGCTTGATGGAGTAGTCGTTGATAAGGGTGCGGTCAAGATCAAAGAAGGCCGCAATATGACTTCCTGTTTCATCTTGAAAAATACCTGCTGCCAAACTTTCCATCATTTTACCAGGTACAATTTCTGGTTGTAACTCAATGACTTTCGCTTTGGTTTCAGCAGGGGTTTTGCGGATGATTAGATTTTGTAAAGTTGTGAGTCGATCCGTAATTTCATTTAACTGTTGAAGGCTTTCTTCTATTTTTTCTCTTTCTACTACATTGGTAGAATTGGGTGTGAACTTTCTATTTTTCGCCAATCGGTAGCCGTTGATCAAGAAGGGTTTTGAAAGGCTGTCTAAACGTCTGATACGTCCTTGCCAATGCATTTCTTGACCTGTAAACATACAGGCATCAATAAAGGTTTTTTCGATAAACTCATGTTGAGGATCCCAATTAAGAAGCGTTTGCATGACGACTTGATAGGCTTCCAAGTAGGTCAATAAAATAGCTTCTGCTACTGAAAAGTTTTGCTTCGATAATACCTTGCGAAGGTCGCCTTTTTTATCCTTCAAAATTTTTCGCCAATTGGGATCAAATTGGTTTAGCTCGGCTTCAATTTCTCCACTAAATTCGGCTTTGTTGGTATAGAAAAACTCGAACTTAAAGAGGTCTCGTAATTCCATGATTTCTGACCAAAAATTAATCAAGCGTTTAGAGGACTTATCATTGGCTATTTTGATTAATGCCAACTCAATAAATGCTCGATGGTAAAAATGGTTGGAAGCCATGTTGGAATAGTAGTTGGCACGTAGGTACTCATCGGAAGAAATGAGATAGTGGGTGCTAAGGGCGGTTTGGGTTTTTTGGACAATGCCCGACTTTATCAGTAAATTCAAAGCCGTCTGAACGCTCTCGCTAATCGGCTTGCTTCGATCTAATAAAATATCTTTTTTTCGTTTTTCAATGAATTGCATCAACTGATTGACCTGTATCTCCATCTCTCTTTTGGAAAGCGAAAAGTTGCTGAGTAAGGCGTTGCAAATGAGAGAGACAGTGGTGACAGGTGTGATTTGGTTGATTTCGTGGACTAACTCAAAAGCAAAGAAAGGCAGTTTGTTTTGTTCTACGGTATCCGCATCTTCTTTCATACCTGGAACGGTAGCGGTTGCTCCGTTTTTAAGGTTGACAGGTTCGCCAAATCGGATGGCAATGCGGCCAAATTTATCGCCCATTTTTTGAGCGTACTTGATAAACCAAGAGAGCGTTTCAGGTTTTTTGTTTTTTCCTTTGCCCTCTTCCGTCATATCTTTTACATCGGGAATGAGATCGTAAACAATGGATACAGGAACATATTTTACGGAGCGTTTACTTTCTCTTTCGCCTTCCGTGATATATTTGAGAATCCCCATTTTGGGCCAGACGATTTTTCCTGTACGAGAACGGGTTCCTTCGATTGCCCAATTGAAATGTCGTCCTTCATCAATCAAGGTAGCGATATAGTGTCGAAGAGTGGTTTTATAGACTTCGTTGTCTTTGAAGGAACGGCGGATAAAAATCATCCCCGATTGTTTGCCCAATTGTTTGGCTCCTAAAAAACTCATGTTGATGCCTCCGAACATATAAGGCCACGGCATTCCGTAACGAGCCAGTGCTAAACACAAAACCACAGGATCAATGTAGGTTTTGTGGGTCATAATGAAGGCAACAGGGTGTTGTCGCATCAACTTAGCCAGCTTTTTTATTTCTCTGGGATTGACATCAATTTTCTTTTGATAGCCTCTCGCAACAATGGCTTGAAAGACCTCATAGCCTATTTTTTGTGGAAGACCTTTTTGTTCTGTATAAAGTTCTTTAAGGTAAGAAACGGCATCGTCTTGTACCTCTTGAAAACTTCGATTTTCCTTTTTGGCGATGTCTTTGAGTTCTTTTAAAAAACTGGGATTGGCTAGAATTTTATCCATTTTTAATTGGTTTGTCAGTGAATTAGTTTTGGGTTGTAGATTTCTTTTTTTAGGAGCGAACTTTTGGGTGCTTCGTCGTGTTGGGGAGTCCCGCTATCCGTTCTTATCATCTATCAGAGCAAATTCGTGAATTTGCTCTACAATAGATGATACCACTACTATCGGGGCTATTTTGCACGGTTTCAACGTTGGTGTTTCGGGAAATTTGATAACTTTGGTTCATTAAGTACCTATGCGTAAATAATCGTCATTTTTGAGGCAGACTATTTTTCAATCAGACAAGGCATTTTTTAAGCAAATAGCAGGGCTATTGGTGCAAAAAATAACGCAGGATTATTGGAAAAGAGTCCCTCATAAAATGTGTCGATTATTTAGGTTTAGGTACTTATTTACATGAAAGTTGTCAAATTGTGGTTCAGACTTGCCACAGTTTGTGAGAAGTTGTGTCTATGACCAACTAGCCCCGATAGTAGTGGTATTCGTGTTGAAGCGTTGGCTACCCAAAACTCGGCTACACGAATAAGAACGGATAGCGGGACTTTCCATTGCGACGAAGTTCTGAACCCTTCGCTCCGAAAAACATCAGCAAAAGTACTAATAATACTAAATAGTTGGTTCAAAAATAACCTACTTTCCGCTATTTCTCAAAATGTCTTTTTCCATTTGCCTTGCTTCCAGTTCTAAAGGGCTATTTTCGTAGCCAACTGTTGTAAATTCGATGATGTATTGTTTGAGGAAGTCTTCTATGCCGCCCAAACGCTCATATTGCATAGTATGGGTTAATTCGTGGATGATAATACTTCGTTGTCCCCAATATTTTTCTTGGATATAGATACCATACCTAAACGAAACGCCGATGGTATTGCTTGAAAGAAAGCCGAATGATTGAAGAATGGGCTGTAATGTGGGAATGTCGGGGGTGGGGACTTTGGAAACCTTTAAAAGATGGACTTGATCGATGTTTTTTACACCAACCAAAGTCGCATCTTGTTTTTGTTGTTCTGTAAGAGGAACTCCTTTTTCTAAAATGAGTTGTTCTTGATAAGCCACCCAATTGCTGATGGGTGTTAGGTAGAGGGTCAATAATTCTTGCATGGGTTAACTGGGTTTTTCAATGCCTCTTTGCCAAAAACCAGGATACAAAATCCTTGAAAAACCGACAGGTAAATTGTTGGTAAAGGCATTTTTATGTTCGTAAGCCAATATTTTAGCCACATAAATGAGGACGGATGGGTTGGCTCCTAAGCCGCCATGACTGCCATATACTTCAACCTCTTGGATATTGTCCCGTTTGATGTTTTCTCGGCAATTTTGCCAAGGAACGATGCCATCAGATTTGCTGTAGATACAAGTGATAGGGACATCTGGAGTGGCTTCTATCCATTCTACCAAATCATTGTCTAGCTCTGTCTTCTTTTTTCCATGAACGGCTTCAAAGACAAAATCTAAATTGGTTTTTCCTTCTTTGAGGTTGCGAAATGGGGTAGCAATGGTAATGATTTGCTCAACCAATTCGGGGTGTTTATTGGCTAGTACTCTTGCAAAAAAGCCGCCAGCACTCCATCCAACGATGCTTACTTTTTGGTCATGGGTATCATAGATTTCTTGCAATTTACTTTCCAGGCCTGGTAAGTGGTCGGTGTGGGCAAGGTTAATGCCGTTACACCATTTGTAGGTAGAGAAGCCTTGTTTGTCTAAAAATCTTCTCAAATATTGGGTGGCAAAGTCGTTGGTTAGTAGGGGAGGGAATACGAATACTGGGCGTTTGTCACCTTCGGCTTGTTTGGAAATGAGGGGAGAGATAAGACATGAACTTGCCCATTCAAAGGGAATTCGTCCTTCTAAGAGGAAGTTCTTTAGGGAAGGTGCTTTGACCTCTTCCGTATTTTGGGTATTTGACATATAGTTACGTTTAAATGTTCTTCAGTTCAGGGTTAGTGATGGGTGGAAGGTTTTGAGGGCTTTATGTTATTTGTTTTGTAAACTATTTTCTGTGTGTTTTGACTGTTCGTTTCCTTGTCTTCGGTCTTTTTCTGTACTCAAAGTGGTTTCTAATATATATCTATACGATAAATTTAAGTAAAAGGGTGGAATATTTACCGACTCTTTGGTTGTTTTTGAAATATAATATTCTTGATTATTGGCATAATTCCAAGCGAAACCCAGTTCAAATAAGTGGTTTTCCTAAACTTGTAAAAAACCTACTTGACATAGAAAAATGAGTGATATGAAGAGTTGTGTTGGTTTTTTCATTCTTGTGTGGATGAATGAGCAAGGTAATTCATGACTACTTTTTGAGGGATGCTAATGGTCTCCAAAATAAGAAAATCTTCTCTGAAAAAAGCAATTTTGGTTAACTTTCTTGTTTGTTCGTCAACAAATTTTCATTAATAGTTAAGAATATTGATTTTTGTGTAAGTCTATATAAAAATTAATGGTAGTTCTTCAAATGTAATGCTATTTTAAGCGATGAATATTTTGATAGCAAGGGAATGAATTCCCTCGCTCAGTAAGGTTTCAAATAAGATAAAAGCAAGGGACTTCAGTGCCGAAAAAAATGTCCAAAGTTTGTTCGCAAGTAAATTATAGCGATAAAGTTTGATATTGGAAAAGGAATGAATTCCTTCTCTTTATAAGTTTTTTGTTTCTTTTGAGCGAGGGACTTCAGTCCCTTGTGAAAAAGTTACGGTTTGTTAACACAGCATTATAAATATAGTACTACCAAATTAATCGGATTACTAGCATCTTTGTATCTAGTAATCCGATTAAAAAAACCTATGTTGTGAATCTTATTGACATAGTTCGATTCCCCATTCTGTAGGTCCTCTGCCTTCCCAACAACGCCAATTTTCTTTTAGGGAAAGAACCAGCCAATGACCTTTTTGTTTTTTGAGTTCCATCACCAGTTGTTTGCCTCTGGTGGAATCGTCTAACCAATTATCATGAATGAGGCTGACTTTTGTATGGCCATTTTTCAAGACTTTTTCGGATAGGGTTATGATTTGATTGCCTTCTTCACTTTCTATCTCGTCAGGATAGTACAAACGCATTACTTCTGTGGCAGTGAGTTTTTTGCTTTCTTTAGCGAGTTGTTTGTTGAAACTTGTCGCATCTAACATTTTGAAGTTGCCATCGGTTGAAGCAGTGACTTGTAGATTTTGATGATTGGTATTACAAGAGAATAGGAGAGTGACTACAATCATTAAAATGCTTGTTCTCATGGTGGTTTGGGGTTTTGTTGTTAGAAAATTTATTTGTTGTATTTGCATTATTTGACCCAAAGTATATAAGAACGTTTATTGATTATAGTATATTCGTTATCTGTATTTTCGCCTTTCTATTTGTGGTTTTGTTGATGGTGTGTTTCTTTTTTTGTTTTTGTTGGTGGATATTGGGGCTGGGTGGGGGGAGAAAATTCGTGAATTTTCTTTACTTCGTTTTTTTGGGTTTTGTGTGTTTTTTGTTTTTGGAGCGAAGGGTTGGGGGCGTTGTCGTGTTGGAAAGTCCCGCTATTCGTTCTTACCACCTTTGTAGAGCAAATTCACGAATTTGCTCTACAAAGGTGATACCACTGCTATCGGGGCTATTTTTGAAAGGTCTCAACGTTATAAAATAGGGACAAAAGGGACGTTAGGGTTCATTTCGTGCTTTGGGGACGACGGGACGTTTCGGTTTGTTTCGTGATTTTTTGCCACAGTTTGTGAAGGGCTTTGTTCTTAAGCAACTAGTTCTGAATAGCTTAAATTCTATAGGCGTACGCATTAGAAATTAATATTTTCAATTCTTTATCAATGGATGCAGTTCATTTGTGAGAACAGATGCAATCTGTTCCTACAATATTTGTATATTAATTTTAAAAGCGTATACCAATAATATTAAAATTCAAAATTCTAAAACGGTTCAGTTACTATGGGTTGTGTCCTCAACGAGCTAGCCCCGATAGTAGTGGTATGAATGCAATGGCTTGTAACCACAAGTCGAAAAGACTTGCGGTAGGGCTTGGCTGCATTCATAGGAACGGATAGCGGGACTTTCTGTTGCGATGAAAGAGAAGCCTTTCGCTCCTCCTAAAAAAATGGAATAGGATTTTTAGGGTTTGCATAAATTAATAGGATTATTCTTTTACATTAAAATCAATCGGATTGTTATACTATTGATATACACATTAGAAACTAATATTTTGAACCTTGTATTCATTGGTACTGTTCTGTCGTGAGAACAGATTCAATCTGTTCCTACAATATTGGTGTATTAATTTTAAAAGCGTATATCAATAATAAAATAGAATAACAATCCGATTGAAATATTTGGGTTTATTTGGACTCGACGGCTTCGTCCATTTGTGATAGAAGAGACATCATGTTTTGTAACTTAGACGCATCTCCTTCTACTTTGAGTCTGCCTTGTATAAATGCTTCTTCGATGCTCAATTCGCCTTTGGCAATTCTAGCAAAATGTTCGTCTTGTATCGTGATGGTTGTGTCAGGATCTTTATAGTTGCCTTTTTTGACAATACCAGGCGCACGATTCAAATTGATTTGCCAGTCTGCTGGATTATCGCCTGCAATGTGGAATTGGTATAAGCCATTGAGTTCCTTTTCGACATCAGGATTGGCTTTTAAATACTTTTTGATTTTACCAAAAAACTTGGAGGAGTCAGCGGCTTTTTTAGCTGTCGCAGCTTTGGCTTTTGGCTTTTTCTTTTGATTCAAAATGTGGTCTTCTAACTCGTTGGCCGATTCCCGAAGATAACGGGCAAAGACTTCGATGTCAGGCATCGTCTTAGCATCGGAGGTTGCACTAATGGTCACTTCACCATTGTAGCTTAAAACGTTGATAATCAATCCTAAACCATCAATGACGGGAGCCATCACCATCACAGAAAGAACCTTATGTCCATTGAGATAAAGTGGGAATTGTGGACCAGGAACATTGGAAATAGTCACGTTGAAAATAGGATTGTGTAACTTGCTTAAGTTGTATCGACTGTAAATGCCTGCCGCAATATTAGCCAGTCCAAAAGGTACTGCATTTGCTAGCTTGGTGAGTTTCTTCGCTCCGACCGCTTTATGGTTCATTTTGCCCTGTACTGTGTTTTCATGAATCACCTCTAAACGCTCAATAGGGTCTTCGATGTTGGTCGCAATCCGAATGAGGATATTTGATATTTTATTGTTCATTTTTCCATCGTCATTTTTCGTACGGATGGATACAGGAACATTTGCCACTATAGATTGAGAAGGAAGTTTGTCTTTTTCTAATAGGTAGCGTCTTAAAGCTCCTGCACAGATGGCTAACATAATATCGTTGATCGTGACGGCGGTAACTTCTTTGAGTTTTTTGATACGGGCTAAAGAAAGAATCGCTGTTCCCCATTTGCGTTTAGCCGATATACTTTCGTTGAAAATAGTGCGAGGAGCTGTCACAGATGACTTGGGTAATTCGGTTGGTTTGATTTTGGGTGTAACCCGTTTTTTCAAAATATCAACGACCGTTTGACCTGCAACTTTAGGCAATTTGAGTGGATCTTTGATAAAGTTGGAATAGCTTTTTAAAAGCATCGTTAAGTCACTTGGCAACTCTTCGGGTTTATAAGGTCGAGGTTTGAGTTTGGTATCAATTTTCTTGGGCATCATGTCATACATAATTCCCATAATGCCTAAACCAGAAATACCATCAATCATCACATGGTGGATTTTGCTGATGATGGCTACTGAACCTGGTGGTACTTGTGAGATGTTGTCTAGTCCTTCTATAAAAGTCAATGACCAGAGAGGTCTAGAGTGATCTAAAGGAATACTAAATATGGCAGAAGATAAGTTGCGTAAAGTTTCCCAGTCTCTTGGAGCAGGCAAAGCAATGTGGTGCATGTGCATGTCGATATCAAAATTGGGATCATCTGCCCAATAAGGATAGTCTAGGTTGAGAGGGACATTGAGTAGTCTTTTTCTAAATTTGGGGACTTGGTGAATGCGTGAACTGATGACGGTTTTGAAGTCCTCAAATGAAATGGCTCCTTCTACAATACTAAGCCCTCCAATGTGCATGGGGCTGTGTGGGGTTTCGGCATATAGAAAGGCTGCATCTGTACCAGAGATGGGATCAACATTTGCTTTTGATAAGTCTTGAAATATGTTTTTAATATCTATCATGGTTTATAAAGTTGGTGGGTATTTGTTTTTT
>JAHDBB010000230.1 GCA_020630635.1 Chitinophagales bacterium | reverse complement strand
AAATCAAAATTGAATCTGATATGAAGAAAATATTGGTATTGACAGGTGGGGGAGATTGTCCTGGATTGAATGCGGTGATTCGGGGAATTGTGAAGGCAGCAAATGAGGTGGAAGGATATGAGGTATGGGGAAGTATCGAGGCGTTTAATGGGATTATGAAGGAGCCTGCGGAGGTGGTGCGCTTGACGGCGGAAAATACGGCTGGTATCCATGTGAAAGGGGGGACGATTATTAAGACGACGAATCGGGGAAATCCGTTTGAGTATCCTGTACAGCAGGAGGATGGGACTTGGATTACGGTGGATCGAACGCAGATGATGGTGGATAAAATACGGTCAGAGGGATTTGATGCGGTGGTGAATATTGGAGGGGATGGAAGTCAGACGATTTCGCAAGGCTTGTTTGAAAAGGGGCTGAATATTGTGGGGGTTCCTAAGACGATTGATAAGGATTTATCGGGAACGGATTTGACTTTTGGTTTTACGACAGCGGTACAGATTGCAACCGAGAGTTTTGACCGTTTGGTGACGACTGCGGAAAGCCATCATCGGGTGATGATTATGGAGGTGATGGGGCGTGATGCTGGTTGGATTGCCTTGCATACGGCTATCGCTGGTGGTGCAGAGATTTGTTTGATTCCAGAAATTCCTTTTAAGTGGGATGCGATTTTGGAACAGATTAATAAGCGGTATCAGGGGGGACAAGGCTTTGTGAATATTGTGGTGGCGGAAGGTGCGAAGCCTGAAGGTGGTGAGGTGATTGGGAAGGATGCTAAGGAGGATGGTGATTATAATATTAAGTTGGGTGGTGTGGCCAATTATTTGCGGGCGGAGTTGGAGAAGCGGGGTTGTGAGCCGCAGATTCGGACGACTATTTTGGGACATACGCAACGAGGGGGGATTCCTGTGGCGTTTGATCGTATCTTGGCTTCGGCTATGGGGGTGAAGGCGTTTGATTTGGTAGAGGCTGGTGATTTTGGTAAGATGGTGTCGTTTCGGAATAATGAGATGACGAGTGTGTGGTTGAAGGATGCGATTAGTCGGTATCATTCGATTGGACAGGATCATTATTTGTTGGGGGCGGCGAGGAAGTTGGGGATTGCTTTTGGGGATTAGGAGGTTGTTTTTTTAGTGCTTTTTGAACATTTTCAGAACCATTTTGTGTGTGTTTTTACTGTTCGTTTCCTTGTCTTCGCCAGACAGGCGAAACTTTTCCAGTCGATGAAAAGTTCCCAAAAATCTTGCTCAATCATACGTTCCTTTCACAAAGCCAACACCCCGCTACCAGTAATTGAGCATCGCCAACGCTTCTTTTCGGTTCTAACTTGAAAAGTTACAAACAGCATATTTTGCTCATTTTCAGATAGGATTGCTATAATTATATCTAATGAAAGACACGAAGCTCCTCAAATTATTTAAGACTTTAAGCCCTAAAGAATTTAAAAACTTTCGGGCTTATTTAGAGAACTTTACTAAGAAGACTGATCCAGAGTTGCAATTGTTGGAGTTGATTGAAGAGGCTTTTGAAGCTGTTAAAGGAAAGTGGAATAAGTTTGAACTTAGTAAGGATCAAGTTAGACAAGAGATTTTTCCTGATAAAGAAAATGAAGGTACAAATATCTTAAATCTTCGTTCTACTTTATTGACTCATTTGAAAAATTATTGTCGTTTTTTGCAATTTCATAAGGAGGCAGAAGAGACGGATTATCTGTTAAAGTTTCTTTCGGAAAGAGATGCTCATGAGCTTTTTGAACAGGAGTATCGAAGTCATGTTAAGGAGGTTGATAAACAGAAAGGAGTGACTCATGTTAAACAAAGGTATGAGGCTTTTGAGGTAGAGTTAAATTATTTTGTGAAAAATCAAGCGAAGAAACAGCAACCTGATTATCAACAAAACTTTGAGTTGTTTGAGGACTTTGTGTTGGTGAAGAAGATGCAGTTGTATTGTTATATGTTTAATCGTAAAATGGTTTCAGGTTTGGAATTTAAGAAGGGATTTGAAAAAAAAATGAAACAGGTTTTTAAAGTAGCCCAAAAGCGTGAATCCATCCAATTTTTGGCAAATCTTTACGAAAAAGCTATTTTGATGTTGGAACAAAATGAAAATAGTTATGAAGCATATGAAGTATTTCAAGGTTCATTAATTGAATACAAAGATGTTTTGGAACGAAGAGATCAACAGTTATTGTTTACATTGATACATACGTTTCTTCGTAAACCTGCTTTGTTTCAAAAAAAAATCGAAAATTATCGTTATCGTTTTGAAGAGGGGTTATTATATGATGGAGATTATTTGCCTGTTATGCATGCTAAAAATCTTTGTACACATATTTTGTTAGATACTGAAGCTGTGAAGAAAAATGGATTGAGTGAGAAAGAGGCTAAATATAAAATAATTAAGATTATTAATAAAATGATGCCAAGATATAGAGATAGTACCAGAAAATACAATTGGGGTGTTTTGGCATTTTATTTTAAAGATTACCAGAGAGCTATTCAACTTTTAAAACAAAAGCGAACATACGCCAATGACTTTTTTAGATTTGATGCTCGAATGATTTTATTAAGAGCCTATTACTTTATAGAAAATGAAAAAGACGTTTTAGACGAATTTGAAAATGAAGTACGAAGTTTTTTAGCAGCTTTGAAGAATGCCAAAAACTTAGCAGACAAACATCAAGAAGGTTATGCTAATTATGCTCAAGCTATTAAAAAACTTTATCGGATTAAATATCATATTATTGATAAAGACGATAAGCATGATAAAATACAAGGTTTAGAGATGTTTTTAAGAGAAAATACTCATAAGGTTAAAAAAGCAAAATGGTTTTTAGGGCAAATTGAAGAAATAAAAAAAGCCCGTTGAATTTTCATGATTTCAACGGGCTTTCGATTATCCTATTTGCTTAAAACCATTTTCTTGGTATCAACAATCACATTATCAACGATCAAACTATAGGTATAAATGCCTGCGGGCAGATCACTAATTTCTAAGCTTATTTGACCTCTTTTTTCTGTCACAGGAATGCTTTGGAGTAACTCACCTTTTAGGCTAAATACCTTAATGGTAGCTTCTGCATTTGCATCTGTTAATTCATATTGTATTATAGTCGTTTTTGAAAAAGGATTGGGGGTGTTTTGGTGTAAATGACCTTTACCTTCAAGTAAGACATTCTCGGTCTTTTTGACCTCTTTACCTCTCAACATTTCTTTAATATCTTCTAATTCTTTTTGTACTGTTTCAAGGGCTTGTTGTTGGATTTCTAATGTCTTTTGTTGTGTGTCAATTACTCTTTGTTGTTTTTCGATAAGCGTTTGTTGCTCTTTAGTAGCATTAAGAATCAAGTATTTGATTTCGCTATCTCGAATCTTTAAATAAGTTTCTTCTAAGACGACATTTCCTTCATCATCTTTGTCTTGATGTACAAACTCTTCCACTAAGTAAGGAGCTACTTCTTGTAATTCGTCAGCATAAACGCTGATGTGGTAATCATTTGTTTCCAATCCAGCTTTTCCATTGTATTGATAACGAATAGGATTGAGTTTTTTAATGATATTTAGACCATCTTTGAAATCTGTGACATTTTTTTTAAGTCTTCTATCCGATGGCGTAATCGTTCCAGTTGCAAAGATATTTCCAGCGACATGGATGCGTTCAGTCGGGTTATAAACGCCAAAGCCAAAATACTTGGTTGTACCAACTCCTGTCATCATCAAGCTACCGCCTGTCAAAATTCTATTTAGGACTTGTCCACGATCATTGGCGTAAATGGAGAAGGCATAGTCTTGGTCAATAGAGAATCCTGCGTCCCATCCTGCACCCATGATCATCGCTGCTCTGTCGGTGCGTTCACATAAGATAGAGGCTGATTGACCGTTTCTTTGAATGGTTCCACCTCTGGATTTGATAAGTCCAATGACATCTAATCGACTGGCAGGTGTATTGGTGCCGATGCCTACATTGGCGTATTGATCTACTTTGATGGCTGCTTGTCCCGATAGTAAAAAGGGGATTAATGTTAATACGATGGCTAAGATTGTTTTTTTCATTTTGTGAAATTTTAAGGTTAAAAGAATGATATTTAGATTGTTTAATGTGTTCATTTTATCTTGTTTTTTAAGTGTTTTATCACTTCATCCTAAAGAATTAAGTAAAGTGTTTTTTTCTGTGCGTTTCGTGACTTTCTCCTAAAGAAGGAAGTAAAACACTTTTGATTTTCGCTTTGGTTCGTGACTTCCTCCTAAAGAAGGAAGTAAAACACTTTTGGTTTTCGCTTTGGTTCGTGACTTCCTCCTAAAGAAGGAAGTAAAGTTTTTTCGGTTCTCATTTGAGCAGGTAGGTACACATCAAAAATCCAATTAATTTCCAACTGAATCTTAATAATCCTAATCCTTTTTTGGCTAGGAGAGAAGGGTTGTTACTCTTTCATCGTGATGAGTCTCCCTGCTATTCGTTCTTATTGCTACGGCTTGGCTAAACCAGTCAGGTTTTCAAAACCTGACTGGTTTGGCTAGGCTACGCAGCAATACCACTGCTATCAGGTCTAGTTGGTTGAGGCAAGTATTTCTTAGTACCAGTTAATTGTCTGAACCAGAATTTTTTTAGAATTAAGGAATAGACAGAATTGGTTTGTTAGCACACTATAAAATAATTACGTTTATATCTTTTCTTTAAAGAAAGGGAGGCTCTTGCCCTCAATAAAAGAAACCTCCCTTATAAGAAACACACATTTTTTACTAAATTTTAAAGCAGTTCATATCTGAGAACAGATGCAATCTGTTCCTACATTATTCATTATAGATATAGAAGTAATCTCGATATTGTCCTCGTTTAAGGCACATCCATATCTTGCCTTCGGGTAGATTGTAACAGTCTAAATCAATCTGATGATTGCCTACATCTTGATTTTCTGTATGGAAAAGAATCTGTTTGACATTCTCTTGTATCAGCTCTAGGGAAACATTTTGAGAGTCATTTAAAGGATAAGCAATGCTGATTAACCCTGCTGTTTGACTCCATTGAATATCTTGACTTCTGCCCATAGCCAAAATTGGGGGCGACTCTTCATTTTTAGGTTTGGCGGCTGTTCCACAAGGTTCATTCCGAAATTCAAAACGACCACCTGTTTCGACCTCAAAACCAGTACCAATATTGCCTTCATTAGCTTGTAAACTGACATCCTGCCAATCTTGGATGGTTACATTATTAGTTGTGGTAATCGTACCTGATGCTTGGTGAATATTTTGTAAAGTAGTGCTAGAAGTAATAGTTAGATTTTCAATGCAATTATCAAGATTAGGATTGGCAAACGTCATAGAAGTATAAGTACTGGCAATGGGTAACTCATCTGCTTCACTATTGCCCATATAAATATCTTCTACATCAAATACCAAAGTGAGACTATCCCAAGGGCTGTCATTATCAGCACAAGCAGTCAATTTTCCAATAATACCATCTCCAATTGCATTGGAATGATCTATACGAGTAAATCCAATATTAAATACTTGGTTGATGCTGTCTTTTTCAATAATGTATTGTAAGTCCGCATCGGGTATGCCGAGCCAAGAAGGAACAACACTCGCTTCTATATCTTGAAAAATATTTCCATTGTCGCCATAGTAAATGCTAAAGAATCCATTGTACATAGCTACATCATCTCCAATCGTAGGGTCCACTATAATATCCATTTCTATCATCACGTCATCACCTACTTGTGTAGTGGGTGTGGCAGAGGGTTGTACATAAATTTCTATGTAACTGTTATTGGGTGTAATATTATTGGATGAGGTCGGGGAGTCGCTATGGGTATTGCCATAATTTTGTCTCAATGCATTCATATCATTTAGGTCTATCGTTCCGTTACCGTCTGCATCTATGTGTTTGATGTCGAAACCGTTTTCTTGTGAGATGCCCCAAGCGTCGCTTTCGTAGGCTGTCCAAGTTGTGCCTTTTTCATTGCGTTCATTGCCCATTGCTCCGAAGTGGTTGCCGTAGGCAGGGAGGTCTCGGTAGTTGGCTATACCATCGAAGTTGAAGTCGCCTGGATAGGTGGGATGTATTGGATTACCATTGCAATCAATTAAACCATTACAGAAGTCCTGAAAACCTTGATCTGACCCACTAAGAGGGAGATTTATATTATCAGAAAAATCATATATAGATATATTGCATAATAATTGGGAATAACATCCACTCAGTAAATTGTTAGAAACATTTAATAATATTAAGTCAGGTAAGTATCCTAATATTTCAGGAATATTGCCAATTAGTTGATTGGTACCTAGGCTTATGTTTCTTAATCTCGGAAGATTAGTTAAAGCTGGAATATATCCAGTTAATTGATTATTATGTAACCAGAGATGAGTAAGCTTTTCAAGATTACTTAAGTCAGGAATGCTACCATTTAGGTCATTGTCACTTAAATGTAAACTATAAATTTTAGAAAGGTTTTTAATTTCTAAGGGAATATTGCCTTCTAATTGATTATGATTTAAATGTAAGTGTTTTAGGTTAGTAATATATCCAATTTCTTTAGGTATATATCCCACCAGATTATTTCCATTATTACTACTAGAACCAGTACAATTAACATATCCATCTAGGTCAATGCAAGTTACGTTACATCCGTCTGTACTTAATTGTATACCATACCAAGTACTAACAGGTTGTGACAAATCCCAAGTATTTGTCCAATTAGGTCCATTAGTAGCTTGATATAGCGCAACTAAAGCTAAAGAATCGGAAGCAAGGCAATTACTTGTGATTAAATCTATAGCAAGATTAAAATTACCATCTACATTAAGCCCATAAATATCAACCATTATATAATACTTCATACTTAGTATAGTCTGAAAAGCATATTGAGGTTGCCAAGAAGGGTCACCATTATCTCCTATCTGGTCTTGACCACAACCTTCAATATTATTTGAATCTCCGTCAGTGAGAATATTTTCTTGTTGTATTTTTAAAAGATTATTACAAGAACCTTGAAAAATCTGAAATTCTAGATCGTTTTCATAAGGGCTTAAAGATGAACCATCTACATTCATTCCTGTTGGATATATATTCCAAATATTACCATCTCCAGTAAAAGAGAACCAAACCGTATTGGTTGAACCTTGGCTAAAACAATTTCCTGAAATATCTGTTTCATTACCTGTAGCATTAACTAATGAAAAAGGTCCATTAATTCCTTGGAATAAATTGATAGCTCCTGTACATTCATCGTTTGCTAAAATTGTACAACTAACATATTCACAGCTTTCATCATCCACATTAGCATCCTCCTCAAAATTACAAGCATTAGGGTCTGTACACCCAGTAATATTTAAAGTGATACTTTGACATTGACTATTAGTTCCACAACCTCCGTTTACTGTTAAACAAGTTTGGTAGATTCCTCCATTACTATAAGCATGAGAAGTATTTTCATTACTGTCAGAATCTCCATCCCCAAAAGTCCAGTTATAAGTAGCATCATTCGCATTATTAGGAGCAATAAAGTTAACAGTTAAACCACTACTTGTATAAGTAAAATTAGCATTAGCAGTAGGTTGTACAGTAATTTGTTTTTTTAAGATATTGGCACAAGTATTTCCTTGCAAAGCATGTAGTTGAATTTCATAATCTCCTGCTTGACTAAAAGGATATATTAGGTCTCCATTTCCATTACCATCTCCCAAAGAAGTACCATTGATATACCATTCAACGCCGTTATTTGCATTTGTACTTTGATTGATAAAGGTGACACTTTCATTTTGACAAGGCGTTTCATTACTAATGCTAAAGTCAGCTTGTGCATCACAGCTTTCAAGAGTAAAGTAATCGTTACTTTCATCTGTGATGTTATTATTAGCATTGGAGGTGATTTTAATTAAAGAAATAGGACTAGCTTCATTAGGTATAGTCCATTCATAACTTCCATTATTGGGGGCAACATCAGTTATTAATGACCAGCTAGTTCCTCCATCAAATGAGTATTCGAGAGTTACACTATTACCTGTTGAACCTGTTTTGTTCCAAGTGATATTGTGAATAATACCTTCATTTAAGTTCTCACCACCATTAGGGTAAGTTATAGTTAGTGTACCTGTAGAGGTTGTATTACAATTACCCACACCAACGGCACACCAAGCATTTTTGACTTGTTGGACTTCGTTAGAAGTTGCTCCATATAAAGCTGTTGTAGCTGTCACAGACCCGTTGCGAGCATCAATATATTTCGATCTTTTGGTAAGATAGTATTCTAAATTTGAAAAGGCGATTTGAGCAGCTTTTGATTTACCAATGCCAGAAACATTATAGTTTTGTTCCAAGTCATTGGTTATATTACCTCCTTCTGATAGAAGATAAAACCAATAGTTTTGAACACCACTATTTGTATGTATACCACCGTTATCACTATACTCAGAATACCAATGTGTACCTTGATAAGTATCTGGGTCGTTAAATTCATTAGGGTTATTCATAGAACGAATACCATTTCCACCAAAAGTATCTTCACCTAAGTACCAATCGAAATTGTCAGGATCAATGGTATATTCTACCATTGTACCAAAAATATCAGCAAAAGATTCGTTCAAGGCTCCTGGTTCGTTTTTTGTTCCTAAGTTTGCGGTATACTGTATAAGATTATGTGTATATTCATGAGCAACAATGTCTATGGAAACCATTGGTCCTATTATACCATTACCATTCTCTAGTTTTATTTCTCCTCCTCCTCCTAATGCTTCAGGCATATTATCACCATCATCAAGATTAACCCATATCATAAGCTTGCCATGTGAATCATCATGACCATTTCTTCCAAAGTTGTTTGCAAAATAATCGTATGTTTTTCCTGCGATCCAGTGGGCTGTTACTCCTGCTTTTTCATTAGTTCCAAACCAGTTATTATCTGAATCAGTTAAATCTATTAAGGGGGTATTAGACCCACCATTAGCTGTAAAAGTATCTATATTTCTCTCTTCATCTCTTAATACATAATACCCATCTAGGAAAGAGGTTGTAATAGTTTGAATTCCATAATATTGGGTGGAGGCTGTTCCTTCTATATGACATAATAAAGAGACTTCCTTCAAAATCTCCCCACTATGTGCATCCACATAATAAGAATGATAATGGTGTGGTTGAG
>JAHDBB010000738.1 GCA_020630635.1 Chitinophagales bacterium | reverse complement strand
ATGGCTTTATCCTAAAGAATAAAGCAAAGCAGTTTTTTCTTTATTTGGAGCGGACCGTCAGGTACTTCGTCGTTATAGAAAGTCCCGCTATCCGTTCTCATTCGTGTAGCCAACGTTTTTCTAAGCCAACGCTTCTACACGAATACCACTACTATCGGGGCTAGATCGTTGAGGTCTATCCCTATAGTAACTGAATCATTTAGAATTTTGAAATTAAAAATTAGCATTTAATCCATTCGAAGCTATTTGGGAAAGGACAGAATGTTTTATAAACTGAATCATTTGATCTCAATCAGCGAGCAAACATAAGGAAAAAATCGTAAACTAGAAAAATGCTATCAAACTAGGGTGCATCCCAAAATGTCGCATATAAAAAACCATCATGTAACAGTCAAGTTAGAACCGAAAAAGAAGCGTTGGCCTGCTAAATTTCGGTAGCGTGGCGATGGCTTTGTGAAAGGAACATTAAATTTAGCGAGATTTTTGTTTCATTTTTATCGACTGAAAAATGAAAGCCCGTCTGGCGAAGACAAAGAAAGCCAGCAGTCAAAACACACAGAAAATGGTTCTGAAAATGCTCAAAAAAACACTACTATGCGACAATCTGGGATGCACCCTCAAACTACCATTACTTGTCACTCGTCACTTGTCACTCGTCACCAAGAAAACTACCTAGTCAAAGCATACATCACGATATTCACTGCAAACTTGGTGTTATCGACTGCCATAAAGCGTTTATTTTTAAAATGATAATCCCATTCACAACCATAGTCTTTGTTGCTATATAAAACGCCAATACGTCCATCAATTTCGATGGCTTTTAAGTAATCATGTACCAAATCATCGCCCCAACCATTGAGTTCAAAAGAAGTGGTTGGCGGACCGTCAAAATGAAAAAAACTGTGATAAAGAGGATGGTCATTCGGTATTTTCTTCAAGGCATCCTTTCCAAAAATCTCCTGCATTTGCTTCTCAAAGGATTGGGCAAATAAGCCGTCTATATCGTGGTTGCAATCATCGGCAAAAACAAAGCCGCCATTTTTGACATATTGCTCAAAGTTCTTTTTTTCTTGGTCGTTGAAACGTACTAGTTTGTGTCCGCTAATATAACAAAAAGGGCTTTTAAAAATATCGTTACTGTCTAAACGTACGACTCTTTCTTTTTCTTCGACTTCAATACTGGTGTATTCGATGAGAGAGTTGAGGACGTTGGAAGGCATTCGTTGGTCGGTATTCCAATCGCCAGAATGGTATTGTAAGCGAGTGAAGAAAAACATACAATCTAATGGTGAATTATGAATGATGAATGGTAAATTGGGGCGATGGCATTTGCGGTTCTTTTCGTAGGTGGGGAGGCGATGGTTTTTGAAAAGTTGACAACTTCGGTTGGGTTTTTACATGAAAGTTGTCAAATTGCTCTATGTTTTTTGCCACCGTTTTTGAAACGTTGAGACCTTGCAAAATAGCCCCGA